>NZ_JBVJLD010000005.1:0-69255 GCF_055584905.1 Kitasatospora sp. NPDC088742
CAGCGACGAGCATCGACGTCAGATATGTCCCCACCCATGAACAGTCCAACGAGCAAACCCAACAGCAGTCACGGTAAGCACCGTTGCAGTACTAGTGCCGGGGGAGGCACTGGTCAGGAGACCGCCTTCAGACGGCGCTTCGGCCTCACAGCCTTCCCGACCGCCTTCAGCAGCTCGTCCCGGGTCATCGAGGACCGCCCCTTGATGTCCAACTCCACGGCACGTTCGTAGAGTTGGGCCTTGGTCAGCCCGGAGAGGTCCTCCTCCGCGGGCTTCTCCGGCTCGGCCGGGGCGGGTGCCTTGCCGACCGCCGCCATCGAGCGGTTGAGGACCTCCATCAGGTCCACCACGTTGGTGGCCACCGCCGGCTCCTCGGACCGGACCACCTCGCGGCCCTCGACCTTGGCCTCCACCAGCTCGCGCACCCGGTCCTCGTAGTCGTCCCGGTACTCCTCGGGCTTCCAGTCCATCGCGAGCATCCCGATCAGCTGCTCGGCCGCCTTCAACTCCCGCTCCTGGAGCGTCACATCGGCCTCCGGGAGGTTGTCGACCTCGCTGTGCGGGTCCCGGACCTCGTCGGCGAAGTGCATGGTGTGCAGGGTGAGGGTGTCGCCCTCGACGTGCACCGCCGTCAGGTACTCCCGGCCGCGCATGGCGAACTTGGCGATCCCGGCCTTGCCGGTGCGGCTCAGCGCCTCCCGCAGCAGGGCGTAGACCTTGGTGTACTCCTTGCCCTTGGGGCCCAGGTAGTAGGTCTTGTCGAAGAGGATCGGCTCGACCTGCTCCAGCTCCACGAAGCCGAGGATCTCGATGGTCTTCGACCGTCCGGGGGAGATCTCCTCCAGCTCCTGCGGCTCGACCACCACGTACTCGCCCTCGGCCAGCTCGAAGCCCTTCACCACGTCGGCGTAGGGCACCTCCTCGCCAGTGCGCTCGTTGACCCGCTGGTTGCGCACCCGGTCGGAGGTGCCGCGCTGGAGCTGGCGGAACCGGACGCTGTGGTCCTCGGTGGCCGAGTACAGCGCCACCGGTACGGTGACCAGCCCGAAGCTCAACGTCCCCGACCACATCGCCCTGGCCATCCGGGCCTCCTCAGCCGACGCCTCCGTCCCCCTGCCCTCCAGGTTCGCCCACCCTGGCGTGACCGGCCAGCACGTCCAGGAAGGCGGTGGTGATCCGGTCCGGCCCCGGGCGGGTGTACCCGGCCAGGATCCGGCGGACCGGCGGGTCGGGGCGCAGGACCCGGGCGGCGAAGCCGGGCGGCAGCAGGTTCCCCGGCACCAGGGCCGGGCCGAGCCCGGCGGCGGCGAGCAGCGGGGCGGCGGCGGTCTGCTCGGTGCGCACGCCCGCCTCCGGCCGGAAGCCGGCCGCCGCGCAGGCCGCGTCGAGCACCTCGGCCAGCCCGTTGCCGGGCGCGTAGTGCACCCACTCCCGGCCGGCCAGCGTGGCCAGCGCGATCCGGCCGTCCACGGCCTCGGCCGGGTCGTCCTCAGCCAGCACCACCACGAACTCCTCCTCCCCCAACTCCTGTACCGGGCCCGCCCATTCGAGGGGACGAGGCCCGACCGCCAGGTCCGCCCGGCCGTCCGCCATCGCGGCGGTGAGCGCCTCGGTGTGCGGGTACTCGCGCAGCCGCACCCGGACCCGCGGGTGGCGGGCCCGCCAGGCCCGCAGCACCGGCGGCAGCACGCCGAGCGCCACCGAGTACACCACCGCGAGCTGGAGCTCCCCGCCGTCCACCCCGGCCGCCCGGCGGGCGGCGGCCCGGGCCCGCTCCGCCCCGGCCAGCGCCGCACGGGCGTGCGGCTCCACCTCGCGGCCCATCGGGGTGAGCCGCACCGAGCGCGGAAGCCGCTCCAGCAACGGCCCGCCGCACTCCCGCTCCAGCGCGCGCACCTGGTGCGAGAGGGCCGGCTGGGAGACGTGCAGCAGCTCGGCCGCCCGGGTGAAGGAGCCGGTCTCCACGACGGTGACCAGGTACTCGTACTGACGGAGCGTAGCCATGCACGGAGTTTATGGCTAAGCAAGGAAGCATGTCTTGGACAGGGGGTGCCCGGGCGGCGGAGGCTCATGGGGAGAGATCCACTTCCCCTCCGAGGAGCAGAGCGATGAGCAAGGAAACCCTGGACGGACGCCGCCTGGTCGTGGTCGGCGCGGGCTCGGGCATCGGCCGCGAGCTGGCCCGGACGGCCTCGGCGGCCGGGGCCGAGCTGGTGCTGGCCGGGCCGGACGAGGCCCGCCTCGCGGCCACCGCCGCCGAGCTGCCCGGCCCGGCCGTGGTGCAACCGGTCGACCTGGCCGACGAGGCCTCGATCGGCGCCCTGGCCGAGCGGACCGGCCGCTTCGACCACCTGGTCTCGACCGCCGCCATGCCGGCCAACGGGCCGGTGAAGGACCTTCAACTGGTTGATGTGCAGCGGGCGTTCGCCGCCAAGGTGTTCGGCCCGCTGCTGCTCGCCAAGCACCTCTCCGGGCAGGCCGAGCCCGGTGGCTCGTTCACCTTCTTCTCCGGCGTGGCCGCCTGGCGTCCGGCCCCGGAGCGGGTGGTGATGGCCACCAGCAACGGCGCGCTGGCCTTCCTGGTCGAGGCTCTCGCGGTCGAGCTGGCACCCGTCCGGGTCAACGCCGTCTCCCCGGGCATCGTCGACTCCGGCGCCTGGGACGGCCTGGCCGAGCGCAAGGACGCCTTCCTGGCCGGCGTCGCCGCCAGGAACCCGGCCCGCCGCGTCGGCTCCCCCGCCGACCTGGTCCAGGCGGTGCTGTACGCGATCGCGAACCCGTACGTCACCGGCACCGTCCTGCACGTCGACGGCGGCGGCCGCCTGGCCTGAGCCCCGGCCCGGGCCGCCCCGCACCCGGCCCGGGCCGTCCCCCGGTGCCACCCTGGAGGGGTGACGCTGCTCCGCTTCTCGCCGATGCTGGCCACCTCCGGCGGGCGCCGGGAGTTCGGCCCGGGCTGGCTGCTGGAGCGCAAGCTCGACGGCATCCGCGCACTGGCCTACCGGGACGGCCCTCAGATCCGCATCGAGTCCCGCACCGGCAAGCAACTGGCCCCGGGATTCCCCGAGTTGACCGAGGCGCTGGCCGCCCAGCCGGTGCAGCGCTTCGTGCTGGACGGCGAGATCGTCGCCCTCGACGAGCACGGCGCGACCAGCTTCGAACGGCTCCAGCGGCGGATGCAGCTGCGCGACCCGCGCCGGGCCCTGGCCACCGGCGTGGCGGTCACGTACTTCCTCTTCGACCTGCTCCAGCTGGAGCAGTACGACACCACCCGCCTCCCGCTCACCGAGCGCAAGCAGGTCCTCGCCCGGGCCCTCCGGTACGGCGGCCCGCTGCGCTACACCGAGCACCAGGAGGCGGACGGCCCCGCGCCCCTGGCCGAGGCCTGCGCCCGGGGCTGGGAGGGCCTGATCGCCAAGCGCGCCGACGGCGCCTACCAGCAGCGCCGCTCGCCGGACTGGCTGAAGCTCAAGTGCACCGCCGCCCAGGAGCTGGTGATCGGCGGTTTCACCGACCCGGCGGGCTCCCGGGCGGGCTTCGGCGCCCTGCTGCTCGGCACCTACCTGGCCGGCGGGGGCCTCCGGTACGCGGGCAAGGTCGGCACCGGCTTCTCCACCGCCGTCCTGCACGGGCTGCGGGCCCGGCTGGACGCGCTGGCCCGGCCGGACTCGCCGTTCGACGGCCCGGTGCCGGAGCGGGCGCCGCACTGGGTGGAGCCGGTACTGGTCGCGCAGTGCGCCTTCACGGGCTGGACCGAGGAGGGAAGGCTGCGCCATCCGCGCTTCCTCGGGCTGCGGGAGGACAAGGACGCACGCGAGGTCTTCCGCGACACCCAAGGGACTTGACAGTCCATCAGGCAAGTCCGGGCTCGTTGTTCAAATTGGAAATGTCAGGTACGGTCACCAAAGTGGTTCAAATTCGAACCGCGATTCCCCGTGCCCTGGCCTGTCCTGGCCGCCCGAGACCGGAGACCAGCCTGCTCATGACGACCACCTCCCCCACGCCCCCCACCGCCACCACCTCCCTGCCCGCCTACGACCTCGGCCTCCTGGTGCTCCGCCTGGGCCTCGGCCTCACCATGGCCGGCCACGGTCTGCAGAAGCTGTTCGGCTGGTTCGGCGGTGCCGGCCTCGACTCCACCGCCCAGTTCTTCGCCTCCGTCGGCTACCCCGCACCCGACGCGATGGCCGTGGTGGCCGCGCTCACCGAGACGCTCGGCGGCCTCGGCGTCGCCCTCGGCCTGGTCACCCCGCTGGCCGGCGCCGCCGTGGTCGGCACCATGCTGAACGCGCTGGCCGTCACCTGGACGGGCTCCTTCTTCTCCCCCGAGGGCCCGGAGTACGTGATCATTCTGATCGCCGCCTTCGCCGCCCTCACCCTGACCGGCCCCGGCCGCTACTCGGCGGACTCCTTCGTGCCCGTCCTCAACCGCCACCGGCTGGTCTACGGCCTCGCCGCGCTGGCCCTGGCCGTGATCATGGCCGGCGTCGTCCTGCTGGTCCGGGACTGACCGCGCGACACTGGAACCATGAGCCGTGACATCTTCCACCCGCCGGTGGTGGTGCGGGCCCCCACCAAGGGAGCCCGCCCCTACCGGCGGGTGGAGATCTACGGGCGCCTGGTCGGCAAGGCCTCCGACGAGGCCGACGTGGCGGAGTTCATCCGCCGGGCCGGGGTGGACGATCCCGACCTCGACGACCCCGAGCTGGTCGAGTGGCTCGGCGGCGGCCGCGAGGTCTGGGTCCCCGAGGGGTAGCGCTGCGGTTGTGGGACGGCGCGGTCGGTGTTCGAGTGGGTATCGGCCGTCGCGGGCCGACCGCCGGCCGAGAGGTACGCGCGTACCGCTAGGAGGCCCTACCCCATGTCCGAAGCACACGTCCCGTACACCACCAACAACGCCGGTGTCCCGGTCGAGAGCGACTCGGATTCGCTGACCGCCGGACCGGTGGGCCCGATCCTGCTGCACGACCACTACCTGATCGAGAAGATGGCCCAGTTCAACCGGGAACGGGTGCCCGAGCGGGTGGTGCACGCCAAGGGCGGCGGGGCCTACGGGTTCTTCCAAGTCACCAACGACGTCAGCCAGTTCACCAAGGCCGACCTCTTCCAGCCCGGCAAGAAGACCGAGCTGCTGATCCGCTTCTCCACGGTGGCCGGCGAGCTCGGCACCCCCGACAGCTGGCGCGACCCGCGCGGCTTCGCGGTGAAGTTCTACACCGAGCAGGGCAACTACGACCTGGTCGGCAACAACACCCCGGTCTTCTTCGTCCGGGACCCGATCAAGTTCCAGGACTTCATCCGCTCGCAGAAGCGCCGCCCCGACACCCACCTGCGCGACAACGACATGCAGTGGGACTTCTGGACCCTCAGCCCGGAGTCCGCCCACCAGGTCACCTGGCTGATGGGCGACCGCGGCATCCCGAAGACCTGGCGCCAGATGAACGGCTACGGCTCGCACACCTACCAGTGGGTCAACGCCGGCGGCGAGCGCTTCTGGGTCAAGTACCACTTCAAGACCGACCAGGGCATCGACTTCCTCTCCCAGGCGGACGCGGACCTGCTGGCCGGCCAGGACCCGGACGCGCACATCCGCGACCTCTACGACGCGGTCAAGAACGGCAACCACCCGAGCTGGACGCTGCACGTCCAGGTGATGCCCTTCGACGACGCCTGGGACTACCGGTTCAACCCCTTCGACCTCACCAAGGTCTGGCCGCACGCCGACTACCCGCTGATCGAGGTCGGGCGGATGACGCTCAACCGCAACCCCGACAACTACCACGTGCACATCGAGCAGGCCGCCTTCGAGCCCTCCAACCTGGTGCCCGGCATCGGCGTCTCGCCCGACAAGATGCTGCTCGGCCGGATCTTCTCCTACCCGGACACCCACCGGTACCGGATCGGCCCCAACTACGCCCAGCTGCCGCCCAACCGGCCGCACGTCCCGGTGCACTCCTACGCCAAGGACGGGCCGATGCGCTTCGAGGCCTCCCGCGCCGAGGTCCCCTACGCGCCCAACTCCTACGGCGGCCCGGCCGCGCAGCCCGAACTCTGGGGCTCCCCGCTCGGCTGGGACGTGGCCGGCCGGATGGTCCGCGAGGCCTACCCGCTGCACCGCGAGGACGACGACTGGGGCCAGGCCGGCACCATGGTCCGTCAGGTCCTGGACGACGCCGCCCGCGACCGCCTGGTCTCCAACGTCAGCGGCCACCTCCTCAACGGCGTCTCCGCCCCGGTCCTGGCCCGCGCCCTCGACTACTGGCGCAACGTCGACAAGGACCTCGGCGACCGCATCGCCACCAAGGTCAACGGCGGATAGCGACTCCGCACCACACCGCACCACGGCCGCCCCGGGACACCCTCCCGGGGCGGCCGTCGCCGTGACCGGGGTCACACCGCGCCGTGTCACAGGCGGCGGGCCCCTCTCGTCCCGTGAACGACCGACGACGTACGTCGGCCGGACCAGAGGAGCACCTGATGAACATCGCGCTGTGGATCGTCGCCGGACTGCTCGCCGCCGCCTACCTCGCGGGCGGCGGCCTCAAGCTGATCCTGCCGAAGCAGCGGATCGCGGCCTTCGGCGCCAGCTCGCAGTGGGTCGAGGACTTCGGCGCGGGCGGCGTGAAGGCGATCGGAGCGCTGGAGGCCGCCGCCGGCCTGGGGCTGGTGCTGCCGCCCGCCTCGGGCATCGCGCCGGTGCTCGCGCCACTGGCCGCCGCCGGCCTGGCGCTGCTCATGGCCGGGGCGGCCGTGGTCCGGATCCGGCGCGGCGAGACCAAGCTGGTGGCCGTGGACCTGGTCTACCTGCTGCTCGCCGCCTTCGTCGCCTGGGGCCGCTTCGGCCCCGAGGCGTTCCTGGGCTGACCCGCCACCCCGTGCGGGGCGTTGACAGGGGCAGGACTCGCGGCAATGCTAAGCAAGCGCTTAGTCACCCACCCGTGAGGACTGCCCCATGAGCGATGACTTCCCCGATCCGCCCGGCCTCGACCTCGGCCGGCTGCGGGACCACCTCGACGCCGAGCGCCCCGGGCTGGTGCGGGGGCCGCTGCGGGCGGAGCTGATCGAGGGCGGGCGGTCGAACCTCACCTACCGGGTGGGAGACGGCAGTTCGACGTGGGTGCTGCGGCGGCCGCCGCTCGGGCACGTGCTGGCGACGGCCCACGACATGGGCCGGGAGTACCGGGTGATGACGGCCCTGGCGCCGACCGCCGTGCCGGTGCCCGGGACGCTGCTGCTGGTGGAGGACCCGGAGGTGCTCGGGGCGCCCTGGTACCTGATGGAGCACGTGGCCGGGACTCCGCACCGGGACGCCGCCGCGCTGGCCGCCTTCGGGGAGCCGCGGGTGCACGCGCTCGGGCTGCACCTGGCCGACACCCTGGTCGCGCTGCACGCCGTGGACCCGGCCTCCGTCGGGCTGGCGGACTTCGGGCGGCCGGAGGGCTTCCTGGAGCGTCAGCTGCGGCGCTGGGAGCGGCAGTTGGAGGCGTCCAGGAGCCGCGAGGTGCCGGGCATCACCGAGCTGCGGGCCGAGTTGACGGAGGCCCTGCCCGACTCCCCCGCCCCGGCCCTGGTGCACGGCGACTACCGCCTGGACAACGTGCTGGTCGGCCCGGACGACCGGATCACCGCCGTGCTGGACTGGGAGATGTCCACCCTCGGCGACCCCCTCACCGACCTCGGCCTGCTGGTGATGTACACCGAACTGGCCCGCCGGTACGACGGAATCCTGCCGGGCGCCGCGCTGGCCCCCGGCTTCCCCTCCGCGGCCGAGCTGGTCGGCCGCTACACCGAGGGCTCGGGCCGGGACGTCTCGACGCTCGGCTGGTACGTGGGCTTCGCCTCGTTCAAGCTCGCCGTGGTCCTGGAGGGCATCCACTTCCGCCACGGCCAGGGCCGCACCGTGGGCCCCGGCTTCGACCGGGTGGGCGAACTCGTCCCGCTGTTCGTGCAGTTCGGCCTGACCGCACTCAAGGAGCGCTGACCGTGGACTTCGCCTACGACGCCCGGACCGAGCAGCTGCGCGAGCAGCTGACCGCCTTCCTGGAGGAGGTGGTGTACCCGGCCGAGCCGGTGCTCGCCGCCCAGCTCGCCGACCCCGCGCGGCCGGAGTGGACCGTACCGGCAGTGATCCGCGAGCTGCAGACCGAAGCCCGGGCCCGCGGGCTGTGGAACCTCTTCTTGCCGGGCGAGCACGGAGCCGGGCTGACCAACCTCCAGTACGCCCCGCTGGCCGAGCTGACGGGCCGTTCGATCCTGCTGGCCCCCGCCGCGCTCAACTGCGCCGCGCCGGACACCGGGAACATGGAGCTGCTCGCCCAGTTCGGCGACGAGGCGCAGCGCAAGCAGTGGCTGGAGCCGCTGCTGAACGCGGAGATCCGCTCCGCCTTCGCGATGACCGAGCCGGAGGTGGCCTCCTCCGACGCCACCAACATCACCACCCGGATCGAGCGCGACGGCGACGAGTACGTGGTCAACGGCCGCAAGTGGTACATCAGCGGGGCGATGAACCCGGACTGCAAGATCTTCATCGTGATGGGCAAGACCGACCCGACGGCCGACCCGCACCGCCAGCAGAGCATGATCCTGGTGCCGAGGGACGCCCCCGGGGTGACGGTCCGCCGGGGCATGACGGTCTTCGGCTACAAGGACGAGGACCACGGCGGGCACGCCGAGATCACCTTCGAGGACGTCCGCGTCCCGGCCGCCAACCTGATCGGCGAGGAGGGCGCAGGCTTCGCCATCGCCCAGGCCCGGCTCGGCCCGGGCCGCATCCACCACTGCATGCGGGCGGTCGGGATCGCCGAGCGGGCGCTGGAGTTGATGTGCCGTCGGGTGACCGAGCGGGTCGCCTTCGGCAAGCCGCTGGCCGCCCAGGGGGTGGTCCAGGAGTGGATCGCCGAGTCACGGGTACGGATCGAGCAGGCCCGGCTGCTGGTGCTCAAGACGGCCTGGCTGATGGACACCGTCGGGAACCGGGGGGCGCACACCGAGATCCAGGCGATCAAGATCGCCGTCCCGGCCATGACGGAGTGGGTGCTCGACAAGGCCGTCCAGGCGCACGGCGCGGCCGGGGTGAGCCAGGACACCCCGCTCGCCCAACTCTGGGCGGGGAACCGGACCTTGCGGCTGGCCGACGGTCCGGACGAGGTGCACCGGCGGTCGCTGGCCCGCCGGGAGCTGCGGCGCCACCAGGAAGGCTGACCATGGACCCGACGACCGAACTGCGCACCCGGACCAGGGAGTTCCTGGCCGACAACGACCCGGCCACCACCGACCGGCTGGACTTCCTGCGGGCCCGCTTCGACGCCGGGCTGGCCTGGGTGCACTTCCCGCCCGGCCTCGGCGGCCTCGGCGCGGCCCGCTCCGAACAGGCCGTGGTGAACGAGGAGTTGGCCGCCGCCGAGGCCCCGGACAACGATCCGCGCCGGATCGGCATCGGCCTCGGGATGGCCGCCCCGACCATCCTGCGGCACGGCACCGAGGAGCAGAAGCAGCGCTTCCTGCGTCCGCTGTGGACCGGCGAGGAGGTCTGGTGCCAGCTGTTCAGCGAGCCCGGCGCCGGCTCGGACCTGGCCGCGCTGGCGACCCGCGCGGTGCGTGACGGCGACCACTGGGTGGTGGACGGCCAGAAGGTGTGGACCTCCATCGCGCACGCCGCGCGCTGGGCCATCCTGCTCGCCCGCACCGACCCGGACCTGCCCAAGCACCAGGGCATCAGCTACTTCGTCTGCGACATGACCGACCCCGGGGTGGAGGTCCGGCCACTGCGCCAGCTCACCGGCGAGGCCGAGTTCAACGAGGTCTTCCTGACCGGCGTGCGGATCCCCGACGCGCACCGGATCGGCGCGGTCGGGGAGGGGTGGCGGATCGCCCAGACCACCCTCAACAACGAGCGGGTGGCGATCGGCGGCCAGGCCACCCCGCGCGAGGGCGGCATGATCGGCGTGCTGGCCGGGGCCTGGCGCGAGCAGCCGGAACTGCGCACCCACGAGCTGCACCAGCGGCTGCTCAAGGGCTGGGTGGACGCGGAGGTGCTGCGGCTGACCGGCGAACGGCTGCGCCAGCAGCTGGCGGTCGGGCAGCCCGGACCGGAGGGCGCGGCGATGAAGCTGGCCTTCGCCCGGCTGGCCCAGGAACTCAGCGGCCTGGAGGTGGAGTTGAGGGGCGAGGAGGGCCTCGGGTACGAGGACTGGACGATGACCCGCCCCGAGGTGGTGGACTTCACCGGCCGCGACGCCGGGTACCGCTACCTGCGCGCCAAGGGGAACTCGATCGAGGGCGGCTCCTCCGAGATCCTGCGCAACGTGATCGCCGAGCGGGTGCTCGGCCTCCCCTCGGAGCCGCGCACCGACAAGGACCTGCCGTGGAAGGAGCTGCGCCGATGAGCGATCTGCTGTATTCGGAGCTGGAGGAGGACCTCCGTTCCACGACCCGGGACTTCCTGACCGACCACTGCCCGCCAGCGGCCGTCCTGGAGCGCTGCGAGAGCGCCGAACCGTACGACCCCCGGCTCTGGCGCGGGCTGGCCGAAGGGCTCGGGGTGGCCGGGCTCCAGGTGCCGGAGGAGTGGGGCGGGGCGGGCGCCTCGGTGCGCGAAGTCGCAGTGGTGCTGGAGGAGTTGGGCCGGTCGGTGGCGCCGGTGCCGTACTTCGGCAGCTCGGTGCTGGCGGTGACGGCGCTGCTGGCCGCCAGCGAGCGGGAGCTGCTCCCCGAACTCGCCTCGGGTACCCGGACGGCCACCCTCGCGGTGCCGTTCTCCACCGCCCCCGGTACGGCGCTGCCGCAACTGGCCGCCGGGGGACGGCTCTCCGGGCGGATCACCTCGGTCGCCGACGCCCTGGGCGCCGACGTCCTGCTGGTCCCGGCCGGGGGCGCGCTCTGGGCGGTGGACAGCGCCGAGGCCACCGTCGCCCCCCGGACCTCGCTCGACCTCACCCGGCCGCTGGCCGACGTGGAGCTGAGCGGCGCGGCGGCCCGGAAGGTGGCGGACGGTCAGGAGCCGGTGGCCGAGGCCCTGTTGACCGGAGCCGGCCTGCTGGCCTCCGAGCAGCTCGGGATCGCCGAGTGGTGCCTGGCCACCACCGTCGCCTACCTGAGGGAGCGTCACCAGTTCGGCCGCCCGGTCGGCTCCTTCCAGGCCCTCAAGCACCGCCTGGCCGACCTCTGGCTGGAGATCGTCGGGGGCCGGGCCGCCGCCCGGTACGCGGCGGACGCCCTGGCCACCGGCAGCCCGGACAGGGCGGTGGCCGTCGCCGTCGCCCAGTCCCACTGCGGGACGCTGGCCGTCCGGGCCGCCGAGGAGTGCGTGCAGCTGCACGGCGGCATCGGCATGACCTGGGAGCACCCGGCCCACCTCTACCTCAAGCGCGCCAAGGCCGACCAACTCGCCCTCGGCACCCCGGGGTTCCACCGGAACGCCCTCGCCGGGCCGGTCGGCCTCACCATGCCGTAGAAAACCGGCCAGGCTGGAGGGGTGTCGTCAGCCGATGGCGTGCAGCACGTCCCGCAGGTCCACGAACTTGAAGCCGGTGGCCTCGCGGTCGCCGTCGCCCGGGGTCTCCCGGCCGTCCTGGACGACCATCAGGCCGTGCGGGTAGCGGCGGCCGAGCGGGGCGTTCAGGACGGCCGCGCCGTCGCAGACCTCGGAGCCGTCGAGGGTGGCGGAGGCGGCGGTGATCCGGAAGGCGCCCTCGAACTCGTTGTCCTCGGAGCGGCGGCGGTCGTAGGCGACGAAGGTGTTGTCGCCCTGGCTGGAAGCGAGCAGGTAGCCCTTGCCGTGGCCCCGGTCGAGGATGGTCAGGCCCTCCACGTCGGCGGTCAGGTGCTTGCCGCCGAAGCCGGGGTCGGCACCTGGGGCGCACTCCCCGGTCTCGGCGTCGTAGGTGGCGGGCACGCCGTACTCGCGGACCTTGTCCATCAGCTTCGGGGTGCCGGAGAGGTCGGCCGGGATGCGCCAGATGCCGACGTCCTCCTGGCCGGCGTAGAGGGTGCCGCTGTCCGGGTCGACCACCATGCCCTCCACCTGCGGGAGTTCACCGGGCCCGGCGCAGGGGGTCCAGGTGGCGCCGTTCGGCAGCCGGAACGAGGCCGGGAGGTCGACGGTGCGGACCTGACGGTAGGTCACCGTGCCGGCCGGGTGGCGGTGAGCTCCAGCAGGGCGATCCGGGTGCGGTGGCGCCGGCTGGCCAGCGCGTAGCTGCGGCCGGTGCGGCGGTCGGTCCAGGTGGCCAGGCCGTAGGCGGTGGTCTGCTCGTTGATCTCCGCCTGGTCGGCCGAGAACACCGGGCTCACCCCGGGGTCGGTGACGTCGGTGAGCGGACCGCCGGGCCGGGTCGGGTCGATCCGGTAGACCCGCAGCCGGTCGTTCCCCCGGTCCGTCACGACGGCCAGGTCGGCCCGGCCGCCGCCGAACCGGACGTCGCGCAGCAGGTCGACGTTGTTGAACCGGCCCGGAGCGTCGTCCTTCCCCGGCCCGGCCGGTGCCGGCAGCGCCTGCACCTCCCGTGCCTCCAGGTCGTACACCCGCAGCCCGCCCTGCTTGGCGGTGGCGATCACCAGGCTCCGCCCCGGATCGGCGTCGTTGCGCCAGATCGCCGGGTCGTCGGCGTTGGCCTTGCCACCCGCCTTGTCGTCGAACAGCGGAGCCGTCTCCGCCCTCGGGTGCACCTCCGGCAGCCGCGAGGCGGCCCCGGCGGGGAACGGAACGGACACGGCGAGGAGGGAACCCAGCACGAGGGAGGCGGCCCGCACGGCCTGACGAGTGGTCATGGGCCGCCACCCTGGCGTCACCGGGCGTCTGCCGCGGGAGCGGCGGCCGACGTCCCGGTGAAGCTCTGGTGCACGGCCTACGGCAGGATCGCGATCCGGCCGGTGGTGGTGCCGTCGGCCACGCGCTGGACGGCGTCGGCGGCTCCGGTCAGGGGGAGGCGTTCGCTGACCAGCGGGCGGATGACGGACTTGGCCGCCAGGGTGGTGAGTTCGGTGTGGGCGGCCTGGACGGCGGCGGGGTCGTGGGTGTTGTAGAGGCCCCAGTGCAGGCCGAGCACCGAGTAGTTCTTGACCAGGGCGTGGTTGAGGGCGGCGGTGGGGATGGTGCCGCTGGCGAAGCCGATGACGACGATGCGGCCCTCGAAGGCGATGCAGCGGGTGGATCCGGTGTAGGCCTCGCCGCCGACGGGGTCGAAGACCACGTCCGCGCCCCGGGCGCCGGTGGCCTGCTTGACCGCGGCGGTGAAGTCCTCCGCCCGGCGGTCGATCACCAGGTCGGCGCCCAACTCACGGGCGGCAGCGGCCTTTTCCGGACCTCCGACGACCGCGATGACCGTCGCCCCCGCCGCCTTGCCGAGCTGGACGGCGGCGCTGCCGACTCCCCCGGCCGCGGCGTGGACGAGCAGCGTCTCCCCGGCCCGCAGCGCGGCCCGCCGGTGCAGTGCGAACCAGGCCGTCTGGTAGGCGATGTGGAGCGCGGCGGCCTCCGCGTCGTCCAGCGCGGGCGGGGCCGCGAACGCGCCCCGGGCGTCCATCAGGGCGTACTCGGCGAAGGCGCCGGCCGGCAGCAGCGGGGTGCCGATGACCCGTTCACCGGACCGCGAGCCACCCACCACCTCGCCGCACAGCTCCACGCCCGGGGTGAACGGCAGCGGCGGCCGCACCTGGTAGTGGCCCCGGACCATCAGCGCGTCCGGGAAGTTGACCGCCGCGGCCCGTACCCGGACCAGCAACTGCCCCTCCCCCGCAACCGGTTGGTCCACCTCGGCGAGCCGCATCACCGTACCCGGCTCGCCCAGCTCCCCGACCTGCCATGCCCTCATCCCGCTCACCCTTCCGCGTCCAGCCGCTGCTGCATCCGGTTCATCGTGCCGAGCCAGCGGTCCGTGTCCCCGGCCCGCGCCAGGTAGTACCGGGCCACCTCGGGGTGCGGCAGGATCAGGAACCGCTCCTCGGCGATCCCCCGCATCACCTCCGCCGCCACCTCGTCCGGCTCCAACGCCTCGTCCGCCAGCAGCAGTTGACCGGCCCAGCCGGTGTCGGCGAGCATCCTGGTCCGCACCCCCTGCGGGCAGACCGCGTGCACCCGCACGCCCCGGTGCCGGTAGGTGGCCGAGAGCCACTCGGCGAAGGCCAGCGCCCCGTGCTTGCTGACGGAGTACGGGGCGGAGCCGAGGCTGGTGAGCAGCCCGGCCGCCGACACGGTGGCGACGAAGCGGCCCGCGCCGCGCTCCAGCCAGTCGGGGAGCAGGAGTTCGGCCGCCCGAACGTGCGCCAGCACGTTGACCTGCCAGGCACTCTCCCAGGCGGCGGGCCCGGCGTCAGCGCCGCCCTCCGGGGCGACGCCCGCGTTGGCGCAGTACACGTCGATCCCGCCAAGTTCCTTGCGGGCGGCGGCGATCAGCTCCTCCGGACGGGACGCGTCGCCCGGCACGGCGATGCCCCCGATCCGCTCGGCGACCGCCGATGCGGCCTCCGCGTCCAGGTCGTTGACCACCACGCGGGCTCCGCCCGCCGCCGCGAAGGCCTCGGCCAGGGCGGCCCCGATGCCGTGTCCGGCGCCGGTGACCACCACGCCGAGCCGCCTGGTCACAGGCCGCCGCCGAGGGTGATGCCGCCGTCGACCACCAGGGTCTGCCCGGTGATCCAGGCGGAGTCCTCGGAGAGCAGGAAGGCGACCGCGCCCGCCACGTCCTGCGGCACGCCGAGCCGCTTCATCGGGTAGGCGGCGGCCACCTGCTCCTCGCGGCCCTCGTAGAGGGCTTCGGCGAAGCGGGTCTTGACCACGGCGGGGGCGACGGCGTTGACCCGGATGGCCGGGCCGAGTTCGGCGCCCAGTTCGGTGGTGACGCGCATCAGCGCGGCCTTCGAGACCCCGTACATGCCGATGCCGAGCGAGGCGCGGATGCCGGCGATGGAGGCGACGTTGACCACCGAGCCGCCGTGCTCGCCCATCCAGGCGTCCCGGGCGAGGCGGATCCAGGCCAGCGGGGCGAGCACGTTGACGCCGAGGATCTTGGCGGCGGCGGCCTGGTCGACGTCCAGCAGGGAGCCGAACACCGGGTTGATGCCGGTGTTGTTCACCAGGTGGTCCAGGCGGCCGAACTGCTCCACCGTGCGGGCCACCGCCTCGGCCTGGTGGGCGGGGTCGTCGGACTTGCCGGCGACGGCGATGGCGTGGTCGGGGCCGCCGAGTTCGCGGACCGCCTCGGCCAGCGGTTCGGGGTTGCGGGCGGTGATGCAGACCTTCGCCCCCCGCTCCACCAGCTCGCGGGCGATGGCGAGGCCGATGCCCCGGCTGGCTCCGGTGACCACGGCCACCCGGTCCTTGAACGACGGCGCCATGGCCGATTCCTCTCGACTCGTGCAGCAGGTGCGGCGCGTGACTAAGCGCTTGCTTAGCATGTTGGCGACGGGTCACACTGTCAACCACTCCGACCCCGGGGCGGACCGCACCCGTCTGCGAGGATGACCACCATGAACGACCACGCGACCGCCGAACTCTGGCCCACCGGCAGCCCGGGCGAGCGGACCGAGGCCGCCCGCCGGCTGCTGCTCGCGGCGGTCGAGTCCTTCGCCCGGCGCGGCTACCACGCCACCACCACCCGGGACATCGCCACCGCCGCCGGGATGAGCCCGGCCGCCCTCTACATCCACTACGCGTCCAAGTCGGCCCTGCTCTCCGAGATCAGCCGTACCGGCCACCAGGCCACCCTGGACCTGGTGGAGCGCGCGGCCGCCGAGGGCTCCGGCCCGGTGGAGCAGATGCGGCGGCTGGTCGAGGACTTCACCCGCTGGCACGCCCGGGGCCACACGGTCGGACGGATCGTCAACCACGAGCTGCACGCACTGCCGGAGGCGGAGTTCGAGGTGGTCGCCGAGCTGCGACGACGGATCGAGGAGACCGTGCGGCGGATCATCGAGGCCGGGGTGGCGGAAGGTTCCTTCCAGGTGCCGGACGTGCGGACGGCCGCCCGCGCGGTGACCTCGCTGGGCATCGACGTCTCGCGCTGGTACACCGAGCGGAGCAGCGAGACCCCGGAGGAGCTGGGCCGCCGCTACGGCGTGCTGGTGCTGCGGATGCTCGGAGCCGCGATCTGACGTCCCGTCGGAGCCGCTCCTTCCACCCTCCTTCGACTTAGGTTAGGCTCGCCTTACCTACCCAGGAGGACGGATGCCCGCCAGCCCTGCCCTGCCCAGCTCCGGAAGCCCCGCGAGCGCCGCGCCGACCCCGGCCGAACGCGCCCGCACCCTCCTGGAGTTCGCCTCCTCGGTGATCGTCGACGTGCCCGGCATGGATCTGGCCCACCGCCCCGGCGTCCCGCCGACGGCCCGCTGCGCGGTGCTGGCGGACGGCTCGCTCGCCGTCCTGGCCGAACAGGACTCCCCGCTCTGCCGGATCGCCTCGGTCTCCCGGGGCGACCGGCTCCCGGCCGTGGCCGAGGCGGTGGACGTGGCGCCGGTCGCGATGCCGCACCGCATCCGGGGCCGGGCCACCGTGCACGGGCACCTGGACGTGCTGACCGCCGCCGCGCCCGAGGTGCTCGACGGCCTCTTCCCGCAGCGCCCCACCGGCGTCCGCCACGCCCTCCTCCGGCTCACCCCCGACCACCTCTCGGTCGAGGACCTCTGGGGCTCGGAGTGCTGCGTCCCACTGGACGGGCTCGGCACCGCCGCGCCGGACCCGCTCGCCGCAGACGAGGCCGCCATGCTCCAGCACCTGGCCGCCGCCCACCCCGACCACCTCTCCCGCCTGGGCGCCCTGGCCCTCGACCACCCCGCGGGCCCGGCCGGCTGGGCCGACCACCCCGGCCTCGACGTCCGCCCGGTCGCGCTGGACCGCTTCGGCCTGCGGGTGCGGATGATCGACGGCGACCGCATCCTCGACGCCCGCTTCGAGTTCCACCGCCCGGTCACCAGCGCCGACCAGCTCCCCGAGGCCATGCACCGCCTCTTCCGCCCGGCCGGCTCCCACCGCGCGGACGCCTGACCGGCACGGAACGTCAGGCCCCGTCCGCTGCCTCCAGCTCCTTCAACGTTGCTTCCAGCCAAGCGAGTTCAGCCTCGGTGGTGGCGCGGGCGATCCGCAGCAGGCCGACCCGGAACGGGTCGGTGAGCTCCTCCGCGCGGACGGGGCGGGTGCCGTCGTAGAAGAAGCTGGCCGGTTCGGAGAGGAAGGCGAGCCGGCGGCGGAGCACCGCCGCCTGTTCGGCCGGACTCTCCAGGTGGCGCAGGAAGGCCAGCACGGTGAACCAGCGGTTCTCGTCGCTGATGTCCAACTCCTCCGGCGTGCGCAGCAGTTCGCGCAGCGTGCGCTGCCCGGCCGGGGTGAGGTGGAGGGTGTGCCGGGGGGCCGCCGCCGCACCAGGCTCGGTCTCCCGGCGCAGCAGGCCGTCGGCCTCCAGGCGCTTGATCGCCGGGTAGAGGGTGCCGTCGCTGATCGGCCGGACGTGCCCGGTGAGGGCGGCCAGGTGGCGGCGCAGCTCGTAGCCGTGCAGCGGCCGGTCATGGAGGAACCCGAGGATGGCGAGCTTCAGCATGCGCCCATGCTGCCATGCCGCGCGCCTGCCTATATCGCTTCCGCGATACCTCGGCATCGATGTATGGTTCTGGCCGTCCGCTCACCGCACCCGTGCCAGGAGCCCGCCATGCGCCAAGCCCCCGTGACCCCGAACGGCGACCTGATCCGCTGGATCGAGCTGCCCGGCGCCGAACCGGCCCGGCTCCACCTGCACGGCCTGGGCGCCAGCTCACCCGTCTACTCCGCCGCGGCCGCCGCGCACCCGCTGCTGACGGGCCGTCGGTCGCTGCTGCTCGACCTGCTCGGCTTCGGCATCAGCGACCGGCCCACCGACTTCCCGTACACCCTGGAGTCACACGCCGACGCGGTGGCCACCGCGCTCACCACCGCCGGGGTGAGCGGTGCCGAGGTGATCGCACACAGCCTGGGCGGCGCGGTCGCCATCCTGCTGGCGGCCCGTCACCCGCACCTGGTGTCCAAGCTCGTCCTGGTGGACTCCGTCCTCGACCCCGCACCGCCCGTCCCCGCCCCGGGGTCCAGCGGCATCACCGAGTACACCGAGGAGGAGTTCCTCACCGACGGCTGGCACAAGACCGCCGAACGGGTCGGCCCGACCTGGTGGGCCACCATGCGGCTGGCCGGCCCGGTCGCCCTCCACCGCACCACCGTCCACCGCGCCCGGGGCACCACCCCACCCCTGCGCGAGCAGCTCGCCGCCCTGACCGTCCCCCGCACCTTCCTCCACCCGGAAGCCGACGGCGCTCCCGCCGACGCGGCCGGACTGACCGCCGCCGGCACCACCGTCCGCGCCGTCCCGCACTGCGGCCACAACATCATGTTCGACAACCCCGAAGGCTTCGCCCGCGCCGTCTCCGAAGCCCTGAACGGACGTTGACGCCGACTCAGGCGGTCGGGGCGATGACGGAGAAGAGGCCGCCCTCGGGGTCGCGGAGGCGGGCGGTGCGGCCGTACGGGGTGTCGGTGGGGGGATCGACGACGGTGCCGCCGAGGGTGGTGGCGCGGGCGGCGGCGGTGGCGGCGTCGGGGACGGAGAAGTAGACCTCCCAGTGGGAGCCGGTCAGTTCGCCGCGGCGCAGGGCGGCGACGCTGTGGCCGCCGGTGCGCAGCACGACGCGCTCGTGCTCGTAGCGGACCTCCAGGTGGGCGGGGTCGCGGTCGTCCCAGCGGAAGACCTCGCCGTAGAAGAGGGCGGCCTGGAACGGGTCCCCGGTGCGGAGCTCGATCCAGACGGGGGCGCCGGGCGAGCGGACCCAGGTGGTGCAGCCGAGGTCGCCCTCCCAGAGGCCGAAGGCGGCGCCGGTCAGGTCGGAGGCGAGGGCCATCCGCCCGGCGTCGAAGGGGAGCGGGCCGACCGCGACGGTGCCGCCGCGCTCGCGGATCCGGCCGGCCGTCTCGTCGGCGCTCTCGGTGCCGAAGTAGGTCGTCCAGGCGACGGGGGGCTGCCACTCCCCCTCCGTGGTCCCGAGCCCGGCCACCTCCACGCCGTCCACCACCGCCCGGACGTAAGGGCCGAAGCCGTGCCGCCCGCCGCCCTCGAAGGACCAGCCGAGCAGCGGCCCGTAGAACTCCTGGGCCACCGTCAGGTCACGCGCCATCAGGCTCACCCAGCACGGGGCGGCCGGGACGCAGCGCACGGTGGTGGTATGCCCGCTCATGCGGATCCCTTCCTTCCGGTCGTGGCGCTCCACAGCCTAGGGCGGCGAGAGCCGCGGCGCCCGGACGTGTGGTTCGGCGCGCGGCGGGCAGTCCTCCGGGGTGTGATGGCGGGGTGCGGCACAGCCGAGGAGAGGAGCGGACGATGCGGATGGGCTACGTCGTGGTGGGGGCGAGTCTGGCCGGGGCGAAGGCGGTCGAGACGCTGCGGGCGGAGGGCTACGACGGCCCGGTGACCCTGATCGGCAGCGAGACGGAACGGCCGTACGAGCGGCCGCCGCTCTCGAAGGGCTACCTGATGGGCAGGACCGCCCGGGAGAAGATCTACGTCCATCCGGCGGAGTGGTACGCCGAGCAGGGAGTGGACCTGCGGCTCGGGGTGACCGCGACCGCGATCGACCCGGGCTCACGGACCGTCAGCCTGGACGACGGCGGGCTGGTGCCGTACACCCGGCTGCTGCTCACCACCGGCTCCTCGCCGCGACGGCTGACCGTGCCGGGCGCCGAGGGCGAGCAGGTGCACTACCTGCGCTCCGTCGGGGACAGCGAGCGGATCAAGGCGGCGATCCACCCGAAGGCCCGGATCGTGGTGATCGGCGCGGGTTGGATCGGCCTGGAGACGGCGGCCGCCGCGCGGGAGGCGGGGGCGGAGGTGACGGTGCTGGAGGCGGCCGAGCTGCCGCTGCTGCGGGTGCTCGGCCGGGAGGCCGCCGAGGTCTTCGCCGACCTGCACCGGGACCACGGGGTGGACCTGCGGTTCGGCGTCCGGGTGACGGAGGTGACCGACGAGGGCGTGCGACTGGAGGGCGGCGAGCTGGTCCCCGCGGACGCGGTGGTGGTCGGCATCGGCATCACCCCGAACACCGGGCTGGCCGAGGCGGCCGGCCTGCACGTGGACAACGGCATCCGCACCGACCAGCAGCTGACCACCTCCTCGCCGGACGTGTTCGCGGCGGGGGACGTGGCCAACGCCTACCACCCGCTCTTCGACCGGCCGGTCCGGGTCGAGCACTGGGCCAACGCGCTGCACCAGCCGAGGGTGGCGGCGCGGGCGATGCTCGGGCAGGAGGCGGTGCACGACCGGGTCCCGTACTTCTTCACCGACCAGTACGACCTGGGCATGGAGTACACCGGCTACGTGGAGCCGGGCGGCTTCGACCGGGTGGTCTTCCGGGGCGAGCGGCGGTCGCGGGAGTTCATCGCCTTCTGGCTCTCCGGCGGGCGGGTGCTGGCCGGGATGAACGTCAACGTCTGGGACGTCACCGACCCGATCCGCGAGCTGGTCCGCTCCGGCCGGACGGTGGACCCGGACCAGCTGGGCGACCCGGCCATCCCCCTGGACCAGGTCGGCCGCTGACCCGCCCTCACCCCCGCACCCGTCCCCCAGGCACAGAGGGGGGCGGGTGTTGAACGTGTTCAGAGTTGCCGTAGAGTCATCCGCGCAGCAGCTTTGAACACGTTCAACGAGAGGGGGCAGCTGCCGTGACCGCCCTGGTCAACCTCATCGTCATGCTCGGCATGCTCGCCGTCGTACCCCTGGGCCTCGGCCTGCTCGGCGGCCCCGGCGCCGCCACGCTGGCCCGGCTCTGGCCGTTCGCCGCCCTGCCCGGCGCGCTCGCGCTCTGGCTCCCGCGCGGCGCCACCGCCACCGCCCTGGCCTCCGTCTACGCCGCCGCCACCGTGGCGCTGGCCCTGCTGGCACCCGCCCGGCTGGCCCGCCGCCGCTCGCTCGCCCCGGCCGAGCTGGCCGCGCTCACCGCGCTGGCCGCCCCCTCGGTGGCGGGCCTCGCGCTGGTCGCCGAGCGCTCGGGCACCGAGCTCTTCGGGTTCGACCTGGACATCCTGGCGCTGACCGTGCCGCACTTCCACTTCGCCGGCTTCACCGCCGCGCTGGTGGCCGGGCTGGTCGGACGGACCGTCAGCGACCGCCCGGGCCCGGCGGCGGCCGCCGCGCTGAGCGTGCCGCTCGGCACCCTGCTGGTGCTCGGCGGCTACTTCGTCGGCGACTGGGCCGAGCTGGTCGGCGCGGTCGTGCTGACCGTCGGCATGTGGCTGACCGGCCTGCTCACCTGGCAGGACGTCAGCCGCCGCGCCCCCGACCGGCTCACCGGCCGGCTGCTGCTCACCTCCGCCGGCGTCCTGGTGGCCACCATGCTGCTCGCCCTCTGGTGGGCCCTCGGCGAGGCCACCGGACTGATCCACCCCACCCTGACCTGGATGGCCGCCACCCACGGCCTGGGCAACGCGCTCGGCTTCGCGCTCTGCTCGCTGCTGGCCTGGCGCCGACTCGAGGAGCGGACCCGATGAACCGCCACAGCACCTTCAGCTACCCCGAGGTCGGCGCCACCCGGCGCCCCGAGAACCTCCCGGCCGGCTACCGCCACCTGCGCCACCGCGCGCTGATCGGGTACGGGCGGGAGGTCCTGGAGGCCGCCGGGGAGACGGTGACCAGCTGGCGGATGCACCGCGGCATGGGCACCAAGGTCACGGCCGAGGCGGAGCGGACCGACCCGGGCGTGCGGGCCTCGCTCGGCCTCGGGGTCGGCCCGCTCACCGTCTCGGCCCCCGCCGAGGTGGTCTGGTCGGTCCGCGAACCGGACCGGATCGGCTTCGCCTACGGCACCCTGACGGGCCATCCGGCCCGCGGCGAGGAGTCCTTCGTGGTCGAGCTGGGCCCGGACGGCGCGGTGTGGATGACCGTCACCGCGTTCAGCCGCCCGGACCGCTGGTACACCCGGCTCGGCGGGCCGCTGCTCGGGCTGCTCCAGGGGCTGTACGTGCGGGGCTGCGGCCGCGTGGTGCGGCGGGCGGCCACCGCCGCCACCCGGCGGCCGGCCTTCAACTACCCCGACGTCGGCGCCCTCGCCACCTCCGGACGGCCGCCCGCCGGGTACCGGCGGCTGCACCACCGGGCGCTGATCGGGTACGGCCGGGACGTGCTGGAGGCGGCCGGCGAGACGGTCACCAGCTGGCGGATGCACCGGGACGCGGGCATCGCGGTCACCCCCGGGACGCCCCCGGCCGAGGCCGGGGTGCGGGTGGTCTGCCGGATCGGGTGCGGGCCGCTCGCGGTGGCGGCACCGGCCGAGGTGCTCTGGTCGGTCCGCGAACCCGACCGGATCGGCTTCGCCTACGGCACCCTGACGGGCCACCCGGAGGCCGGGGAGGAGTCCTTCGTGGTGAACCTCGGCCCGGACGGCGCGGTGTGGATGACCGTCACCGCGTTCAGCCGCCCGGGCCGCTGGTACACCCGGCTCGGCGGGCCGGTGGTGCCGCCGCTCCAGCGGCTGGCCGCCCGCCGCTACGCCGGGGCCGTCCGGCGCAGCGTGGACCCGGCCGCCTGACGCCGCGTCACCGTCTCACCGCGTCATTGGAGGCCGGAGGCGCCGCGCAGCACCAGGCCGAGGCCGACGGCCAGCACCACCAGCGCGGTGAGCAGGCCCCCGAAACGGGCGTACCGGCCGAACGCCGGGACGTACCGGGCGGTGAGCGCGGCGACGCGGGCCGAGCCGCCGGAGAGCAGCAGTCCGGCGGCGGCCAGCGCGAGCGCCATGCCGATGCCGTAGCCGAGCACCAGGAGTACCCCGAAGGAGGTGCGGCCGAGCGCCACCGCGCCCAGCAGGATCACCAGGGCGGAGGGGCTGGGCACCAGCCCGCCGGCCAGCCCGATCCCGAGCAGCGAGGAGAGGCGGAACCTCCCGGACCGGTGCGGGTGGCTGTGTTCGTGGCCGTCGTGGCCGTCGTGGCTGTGGTCATCGTGGTGGTCCCCGTCGTCCACGCCGGTCTGGTGGCCGGCCGCCGCGGCCTTCTCCGCCGCGAGGACGGAGCGGCCGCGGCTGAACGCGCGGACGCCGGGCAGCGCGCGGACGGCCGAGACCAGCAGGACCACACCGATGACGGTGACCAGAGCGCCACCCGCCAGCCCGAGACCGCTCAGCAGGCGCTCGCCCACCAGGGTGGTGGAGGCGCTCAGCAGCAGGCCGACCACCAGGACACCCGCCGTGTGAGTGGCCGTCACCGTCGCGCCCACCGCCAGGGCGGACCGCAGGCCGCTGCGCCTGGTCCGGCCCGAGGTGCGGGCCAGGCAGGCGGCGACCGCGAGTTTGGCGTGCCCGGGGAGGGCGGCGTGGCCGGCGCCCAGCAGGAGGGCGAGGACGATGGCCGCCAGGCCGACGGGGACGGTCAGGTCACGGGTGGTGGTGAGGGCGGAGAGGTGCCGCTCCACCCCGTCCATCGGGGGCAGGCCGACGGCTCCGGCCGGGACGGCCCGCCGTTCGGCGGACCGGTGGCCCCCCGGGACGGACCGCCGCCCGTTCGGCGGCTCGGCCGGCGCCTCGGATGACGCCGAGGATGACGCCTCGGCCGACGGACCGGACGGCGAACCATCGGACGAGCCGTCAGGTGGTCCGTCCGGCGCGGGCGCTGACGCACCGTCGGCCGAGAGCTCGGCGTCGACCACCGACAGCGGCCGTTCGGTGGAGTCCGCCGGGTAGCTGCGCAGGGCGTCGGTGGTGCTCAGCCGGGGCACGATGCCCTCGCGCAGCCCGACGCCCTCGCCGATGGCGGTGATCTCCTTCCAGCCCGGGCGGGCGCGGTCCGCCCCGGAGTGGAAGGAGACCCGGGCGGGGCGGGTGAGATCGGCGTCGGCCGAGAGTTCGCAGCTGAGCCGCGCGGTGGGCAGGCCGGCGGCGCCCTGACGGTAGGTCAGGCTGCTCGCCTCGACCCGCCAGGACGACTCCCGGCCGCCGACGTCCGCCCGGACGGTGCCAGCGAGTTCGGCGCACCGCGCCCCTGCCCGGTCGGCGGCCTCGGCGGCGTCCACCGCTCCGTTGCCGTCCCGGTCGGCGGTGCTCCGGTCCTGGGCGGTGGGGATCTCGGCGATGTCGAGCACCAGGCTGTCCTGGATGCGGTCGGGCCGCAGCCGCAGGCCGTCGTAGCGGTTGACGCTGAAGTTCCCCAGTGGGTGCGCCGCCGCCACCCCGGGGAGCAGCACGTCCGGGAGCAGCAGCACCGGGAGCAGCAGTACCGCCGGGACCGCCCTGGCGACCCTGCCACGGCGTGCCCGGCTCCCCCGTCGTACAGGTCCGTCGACTGCTGTCATCGCTCCCCTTCGGTCAGCTGGCGACGGGCCCGGTCCGCGTGGTAGGCGGAGAACCGCGGGTTGCGGTCCAGCGCGGCGCGCAGGGTCTCCTTGCCCTCCGGCAGGCCGAGGGCGAGTTCGATCACGCCCCGGTGGTAGGCGGCCAGCACCGGCTCACCGCCCGACTCCGCCACGAACCGGGCGTGTTGGAGGGCGCTCCGGTCGTCCCCGGCCCGGTGCAGGGCCCAGGCCAGCTCGGCGGCGACGGGGGTGGCCCGGCGCCGCTCCCACTCCTCGGTGAGCTGCCGCACGGCCTCGCCGGGGTCCCCGTGGTCGGCCAGGTACCGCGCCAGGTACAGGTCCGCCGGGCCGACGGCCAGCCGGGCCTCCGCCGCGAGGGCCGCCAACGGGCTCTCAGCCTCGGCCTGGTGGCCGGTGGCGAGGGCGAGTTCGGCCTGCTCCAGCAGGAACTGCGGGAGCGGCGCCCGCGCGGTGAGGTCGGCCAGCCGCCGCGCCGCCTCCTCGGTCCGCCCCTGGGCGGCGGCGGTCCTGGCCAGGCCGAAGGCGGCCGGGGCGTCGTCGGACCGGGCGGCCAGGGCCTGCCGGTAGTAGGCCTCCGCCTCCGTCAACCGGCCTTCCTCCCAGGCCAGATCACCCAGCCGGCGGGCGCAGAAGGCCCGCTCGCCGGGCGGCCCGGCCACCTCCAGGGCGTGCTCCAGCGCGAGCACCGCCTCGGCCCGGCGGCCGTGCGTCTGGAGGTCCTGGGCGGCCCGGACCAGGGCGGCGGCATTCGGTGCCAGGTCGAGCAGGCGCTGGGTGGCGGCGGTGGCCTCCGGGTAGTCGCCGAGTTCGAGCTCCGCGTCGGCCAGCACCGCGTACCCGGCCGCCCGCTCCGGCGCCATCGCGGTGGCCCGCAGGCCGTGGTCCCGGGCGGTGCCGAACTCGTGCCGGGCGTTGGCCAGCGCGCCGGAGCCGACCACGGCGTCGTAGTTGGCCTGCGGCCGCAGCTCCAGCGAGCGGGCCAGGGCCCGTTCGGCGAGGTCGAGCCGGCCGGCGTCCAGCGAGGTCCTGGCCTGCTCCACGGCGGCCAGGCCGACCTCGGCCCAGGCCGCCGGGTCCTCGGGCCGCAGCCGGGCGGCCTCCCGGGCGGCGGCCAGCCGGTCGGGCGGTGGCGGTACGGGGACGGCGACCGGGCCGACCACCCCGATCGGGCGGACCGCCCGCTCCGGCGAGAGCGCCACCAGCCCCGCCGCGCAGGCCAGCACCAGCAGTCCGCCACCCAGCCACTGACGGCGCTTCACGGGCCCGCGTGCGGCAGGTTGACGTACGGGAAGACGTCCGAGGCGGGCGCGGGCTGGACGTCGAAGCCCGGTGGCGGCAGCAGCTGGGCGGCGGAGCGTTCCGAGGGTTCGCCCTCCAGCATCCGCAGCAGCGGGATGTCGATGACGTCGTTGAACCGGCGGCCGTTGGGGTAGCCCTGGAGGTCTCCGCCGAGCACGCCGTACGGGTGCGGTACGGCGCTGACCGGCGTGTTGAGGTTGAGCCGGAGCTCCTCGGCGTGGGTGATCGCGGCCGGGTCGGCGTCGGCGTTCAGGGCGTGGGTGTTGAGGTCGAGGCCGAAGCGGGAGCCGTTGGCCGCGCCGATGCCGCTGAGGAAGAGCGCCCGGATGTCCTCGCGCGGGGTCGGCGGGGCGGCGAAGCCCTGGGCCGCCTCGATCAGGCGGGGCGGGGCCGGGTCGAGCGTGGCGGCGACGAACTCGGCGTCCTGGTGGTCGAGTTCGGCGGGCCGGGCGTTGAACCGGTCCTCCGCCCCGCCGGGCACCGCGTTGGCGGCGGAGCTGCCCCAGAGGGCGAAGCAGACGTGCGGCATGCCGAGCCGGCCGATCTGCCGGTAGCCCGCGGCCTGGGTGCGCAGGTCCCGGGAGAGGTCGGCACCCTCGCGGGAGACGGTGGCCCAGACGCCGACCACCGGGTTGCGCGCGGGGTCGCCGTTCAAGGCGAGCTCGCGCTTGGGCAGTTGGAGGATCAGGGAGCCGACGTTGAGCGCGGAGAGCGGCCCGGCGGCGGGCAGCGCGCCGGGGACCGGGCCCACGGTGCCGAGCACGAACAGGCCGAAGACCCGGCTGTCCGCGATGAACGGCTCGGCGATCTGGCCGGCCAGGGTGCGGCCGCCGCCCGGCAGCGCGCGGGTGGCCTCGGTGCGCAGCGCCCGGTAGTCGGGCATCAGCACCAGGCCGGTGTGGGTGGGCGCGGCGAGGGCGTCGGAGAGCAGCACCTCGGCGGGCTGGCCGGGGCGGACCCGTTCCAGCGTGTAGCGCTGGCGGAAGAGCAGCGAGGAGTCGGTGAGCGAGCGCACCGGGGAGACCGCGATCGGCCCGCTCCCGAAGAGCCGCCGGTCCTCGTTCCGGAAGGTCCACCGGTACGTCAGGTCCGGGCGGCCGTCGCCGGTCCGGTCGACGTGCACCTCGTACCTGGCCCGCGTGGCGAACGGGTAGTTGAGCACCGAGGCCCCGGGCAGCTGGGCGGGCTGGACGTCGACGGCGATGGTGACCATCGCGTGGTCGTCCGGGCTGGTGAAGGCGAACACGTCGGTGACGTTGGCCTGCGGGTCGGCCAGCACGGCCGGGGCGTCGACGTGCCCGCCGGCCCGGCTGCGGCCGAGCAGCGGCCCGCCGAGCGCGGCCGCGGTCAGCGTGGCGGCGGCGGCGCCGAGGAAGGTCCGACGGCCGGGGCGGGGACCAGCAGGTCCGGGCACGGTGGCTCCAGGGGTCCGGGAACGGGAACGGGCGGGCTCAACCGGCCTGTCCAAGACCGCTGTTGGGCACACGGAGGCCCGCCGGGGACGGGTGCCACCCGGCGGCCACCGACAACCTAGGCGCCCCGTGGATCTTCACGCAGCCGTCACCCCCCGAAAGAGTCACCGGATTCCCCCGGCCGGATCAATTTCCGGCCCGGACCGCACCCGGGAGAGTCATCCGCATGCGGACGGACCGGCCGGGCCGGGGTACCGTCCGGAGCCGACCCGTCGCACGGGGCCGCCGTGCCCCGTCGCGCCATCCACCCTTCTCCACAGGCGAGTTGGGCCGTCCCATGACCGGGGAGCCGATATGAAAGTACGTCAACTCCTCTCCGGTGCCTTCCGCCACCTGCCCTGACCCCCGATCGGAGCCCGCACGTGAACCTCCTCCGCAAGCTCGCCACCACCGCAGCCGCCCTCGCCCTGGCCCTCCCGCTCGGCCCGGCCGCCACCGCGCGGGCCTCGGTGCCGGTGCACCAGGACGCCGGGAGCGAACCCCCGGAGCTGCGGGCCTTCGGCCCGTACATCTCGCCCTGGGGCAGCGCCCACGTCCGGGTCAGCGACACCGCCCGGGACTGGCTGGCCGCCGCGGGCGTCACGCTCGGCGCCGTCGCGCCGTTCGTGCTCGACCCGGACGGCCTCGGCTTCGAGATGCCCATCGGCTCCACGGCCGGCGACCACCTGGACGCCAAGGGCCGGATCTTCTACCCGGGCGGCATGACGCTCACCCAGCGGAGCAGCCACCACGTGGTCGAGCTCAACCCGACCTGGATCCGGGTGATGCCGCAGCCGGGCTACGCCGCCGGGGTCCGGGTGGACGGCAAGCCGGTGCTGGAGGAGGTCCTTGTCGCCTACACCACCCCGGCCGAGGTGATCGCCAACGGCCGCCCGACCCTGACCGGCTTCACCCTGGACCGGGTGCCGTTCCACTTCACCCAGGACGCCGCCGGACTGGCCGAGACCTGGTTCGGCAGCGCACCGGCCGCCGACTCGCTGTTCGGCACCCTGACCCCGCGCTTCGACTACGTACCGACCAAGTAGCGGAATAGCCCGGCGCGGAGGCTCGTTGAGGGCGGTGCGGGACCGACCACGAGAGAGGCAGGAGCCGAACATGAGCACCGTCGAACTGACCACCGAGAACTTCGACGAGGTGGTGCAGGGCCCGGACGGCAAGGCCTTCGTCTTCATCGACTTCTGGGCGGGTTGGTGCGGCCCCTGCGTGCGCTTCGCGCCGGTCTTCGAGAAGGCCGCCGAGAACCACCCGGACCTGGTCTTCGCCAAGGTGGACACCGAGGCACAGCAGGAGCTCGCGGCGGCGTTCGAGATCCGCTCGATCCCGACCCTGGCGATCATCCGCGAGGGCGTGATGGTCTTCTCGCAGGCCGGCGCACTTCCCGCACAGGCCTTCGAGGAGCTGATCGGCAAGGCCCGCGAGCTGGACATGGACGAGGTCCGCGCGAAGATCGCGGCGGAGCAGGCCGGCGCCGAGGCCTGACGAGACTTCCGGCACCCGCCCCGCGCGGGGGCCGGAGGGCGCACCGGTCGTGACCGGTGGGCGGGAGCATGGGCGGGCCCGGGGACGAGACCGGGCCCGCCCACCTTTCTGTCCCGGCCTTTCTGTCCCGGCCCGCCCGCCGCTCCGCTCAGAGCCGCGCGGCCAGGCCGTCCAGCAGCAGCCTCAGTGCGAGTTCGAAGCCCCGCTCGTCCAGCCCGCTCCCCCTCACCGCCGCGGCGGTGAGCGCCTCGGCCAGTGCCGGATAGCCGGGCCGGTACTCCTCCGCCGGGCGGGCGAACCCGGCCGTGAAGGTCTCCAGCGCGGAGCCGAGCACCAGGTAGTCCAGCGCGGCGGCCGCCTCGGCGGCGTCGGCGGGCTCGAAGCCGGCCCGGCCCAGGCAGGCCAACAGACTCTCGTAGCCGAGGAGTTGGCGCTCGGCGCCGACCCTGCGCCGGGCCAGCAGGGCGATCGTGTGCGGGTGGCGCAGGAAGGCCGCCCGGTAGCCACGGGCGTACTCCGCGACGCCGGCCCGCCAGTCCGGGGCCGCCAGCGGCCCGAGGTCGATCTCCGCGTTGACCAACTCGGCGAGCCCGTCGACCAGTTCGTCCTTCCCGGCGACGTGGTTGTAGAGCGAGGCCGCCTTGACGCCGAGCCGCTCGGCCAGCGCCCGCATGGTGAGGCCGTCCGCCCCGCCCTCGTCCACCACCGCCAGCGCGGCGGCCGCGATGGCCTCCCGGCTCAGCAGCGCCCTGTTCGGTCGGCCCACGCCCGCCCCCGCCCTTCCACCCGTCGTCCGACCGGCCACGTTACAGCCTGGTCTCGTGCGACTCCCGGCGATAGGTGTCACTTGGGATGTCCGCTGACCTGGGTTTGTGCCAACCTGGCTCAGGGCCCCAGCAGGCAAGCCGCTCGGCTCGCCACTCGACGGCCGCGCCCTGCAGGCGGGCCACCATGCTGGAGTTCGACACTGGGAAAGCAGCACCGTGGGCGTTCACCTGGTGAGATCCGTGGCGCGGTGGCACGAGAGAGCGGAAGCACCTGCTGACCGACCGACGCTAGGACCGGCGAGATCGGTGCCGGTGGTCTCGTACCAACCGTAGTCACCGACTTGCTCGGGTCAGCTCAGGTGACCGTCGGCGGTGATGGTGCCGATGCGGCGACCCGTAACGGTTTCCGAGTGGACCCGTATCCACAGCGGCCGGCTGCCACCGGCCCATGGTTCAGCTCCGGGGTCGGTCGCCAGTCGCCAAAGCTCTGCCTCGTCCTCAACGGGCTCGGCGGTGCCGGTGAGGAGCACGCTCCATCCGGTGCCGTCCTGTTCGTTGATCCGGTCGACCTGGAAGGACACCGCGCTTCCCGGTAGCGGAGCGGCGGCACTGTGCGGGGCTGTGCGGTAAATGACGGATCCGGCATGAACGGTGTAGTTGACGGGGAGCACGGTCGGGCCTGCCTCGCCGGGCAGCGCGACGCGTCCGACGCCCCCGGTGCCCAGTCGGTCCCAGCACTGGCGGGGAGTGAGGCGGATCAGGGCCGGATGTCTGGTGGCCGGGACCTGGCCCGGGGGCGGATCGTCGGGTCCTTCGAGGAGCTCTCGGAGGCTCAGGTCCAGTGCGGCGGAGATCCGTTGCAGGCTTGCCGGGTCGAAGTCGACGTCTGCGGTGAGGAGTTGTCGGAAGTAGGTCGGCGCGATGCCGGCTCGTTGGCACAGTGCCTCGTCGGTGAGGCCGAGTCGGTGCTGTTGCTCGGTGATGCGGCGTGCGATCGCGGCCGGGTCTGCCGATGGTGTGGTGGAGGCGCTGGGGCGGGGCGGGCGTTTCACGGTGTCCTCCTCGTGGTGACCGGGCCCGGGTCAGGTCCGGAAGAGGGCGACCTTGAGGGCGCCGCTGGTCCCGGCATCGGCGAAGACGTCGTAGGCGTCCTGCATCTCGTCGAGCCCGAAGCGGTGGGTGACCAGTCCGCCGATGTCCAGGCGGCCGGCTGCGAGCATGCCGAGCAGTAGCGGAGTGCTGTGGGTGTCGACCAGTCCGGTGGTGATGGTGAGGTTCCTGATCCAGAGATCTTCGAGGTGCAGGGTGGCGGGCTTGCCGTGGACGCCGACGTTGGCGACGCGGCCGCCGGGCCGGACCGCGCGGGTGCAGAGCTCGAAGGTCTCCGGGATGCCGACGGCCTCGATGGCGAGGTCCACCCCCAGTCCGTCCGGGCTGAGCGCCCGGATCGTCTCGCCGTCGGTGTCCGCGGCGTTGAGCGTCGTGTCGGCGCCGGCCACCTTCGCGGCGTCCAGGCGGTGCTGGGCGAGGTCGACGGCGATGATCCGGCCGGGGCTGTAGAGCCGTGCGGTGGTGATGGCGGCGAGGCCGATCGGCCCTGCACCGACGACCACGACGGTGTCACCGGGTTCGACCCGGCCGTTGCGGACGCCGACCTCGTAGGCGGTGGGGAAGATGTCGGCGAGCAGCAGGGCGGCCTCGTCGGTGACGTTCTCGGGCAGCTTGTGCAGGGAGTTGTCGGCGAACGGGATGCGGACCATCTCGGCCTGGGTGCCGTCGACCAGGTGGCCGAGGATCCAGCCCCCGCCGCCGGTGCACTGGCCGTACACGGCCGCCCGGCAGTACCGGCAGCGGCCGCAGGCGGAGATGCAGGAGATCAGCACCCGGTCACCGGGCGCGACGGTGCGCACGCCCGGCCCGGTCTCGACGACCGTGCCGACCGCCTCGTGACCGAGCACCCGGCCCTCGGTGACTTCGGGGACGTCGCCCTTGAGGATGTGCAGGTCGGTGCCACAGATGGTCACGGCGTCCACCCGGACGACGGCGTCCTCGGGCTCCCGGACGGCCGGGTCCGGGACCTCGCCCCAGGTCCGGCGACCCGGTCCGTGGTAGGTCAGTGCCTTCATGGTCGCGTTCACCCCTCGTGGAGTTCCGGCCGGGCCGCTGCCCCTGTCTCTTCCAGGGTTGCCGGTGGACGAGGCGAATGCCCAGGGCCGGGCGGGCCGGGCCAAGGGCCAGATGGCCCTGTCGGCCGACGCCGCTCCGGAGCGGCCCCGGACCGTGCCGCATAGGCTGGGAAGGAGGCTCGCAGAACGCCGCTAGTCCCCTGGAGGAACCCGGTGGGCGACGAAGTAGCAGGTGCACATCCGGTGCCGGTGCCGCAGCTGCGCTTGGACGATCTGCTGGACGAGCTTCAGGCCAGGCTGGACGCGGCGCGGGGGGCCAGAGACCGGGTGCACAGCCTGCTGGAGGCGGTGCTGGCGGTCGGCCGGGACCTCGAACTCGCCCAGGCGCTGCGGCACATCGTGGAGGCGGCGGTGACGCTGGTGGATGCCGAGTACGGCGCGCTGGGGGTGATCGGTGACGATCAGCGGCTCTCGCAGTTCGTCCCGGTCGGGGTGACGGAGCAGCAGATCGAGCGGATCGGCCCGCTGCCGTCCGGCCACGGTCTGCTGGGCGAGCTGATCCGGCATCCGGTACCGCTGCGGCTGGGGAACATCGCTGACCATCCGGCCTCGTACGGTTTCCCTGCCGAGCATCCGCCGATGCGCAGCTTCGTCGGGGTGCCGATCCGGATCCGGGACAAGGTGTTCGGCAACCTCTACCTGACCGAAAAGCGGGGCGGCGGTGAGTTCGACGCCGAGGACGAGTCGGTGCTGGCCACCCTCGCGGTGGCGGCCGGGGTGGCGATCGACAATGCCCGGCTCTATGCCCAGGCCCGGCTTCGGGAACGGTGGCTGACGGCCGGTGCAGAGGTGACGCGGAGCCTGCTGTCAGGTAGCTCCGAGCGGGAGGTCCTTGATCTGCTGGTGGCCCGGGCAGCTGAGGTGGCGGGCGCGGACCTGGTGGTGGTTGCGTCGCCGGTGACGGGCTCGGACGAGCTGGAGGTGCGGATCGCGGTCGGACTGGGAGAGCGGCGGCATCGGGGTCTGGTGGTGCCCGTGGAGGGTTCGTTCGTCGGGGCGGCGGCCCGTACCGGTGGGCTGGTGGTGAGCGCTGATGTCCGCAAGGATCCGCGGATCACGGCAGGGGTGCCCCGATGGGAGGGGCTGGGGCCGGCGGTGGCGGTGCCGATCGGCACGCCGGAACACCGGCTTCGAGGGGTGCTGATGCTCGCGCGGGCGGCGGGTGCGCCGTTGTTCGAGGCGGACGAGTCGGGGCCTCTGGTGGGCTTCGCGGGGCAGGCGGCGGTCGCGATGGAACTGGCGGAGCGGCGCCGGGACTCCGAGCAGGTCGCGTTGCTGGAGGAGCGGGACCGAATCGCGCGGGATCTGCACGACCTGGCCATCCAGCGGCTGTTCGCGACCGGGATGACCCTCCAGGGGGCGACTCGGTTCATCGATCACCCGGAGGCTGTCGACCGGGTGCTGCGGGCCATCGACGACCTCGACGAGACGTCGAAGACCATCCGTGCCACGATCTTCGGCCTGCGGGCCAGGGAAGTGGGACCGGCCGCCAGGGGGATGCGGGCGCGGGTGTCCGAGGCGGTCGGGCGGGAGGCGGATGTCCTCGGGTTCACCCCGGGCCTGCGGATGACCGGCCTGCTCGACGTCTCGGTCCCGGCTCCGGTCGCCGAGGAGGTGCTCGCGGTGCTGCAGGAGGCGCTGTCGAACGTTGCCCGGCACGCGGCGGCGACTGCGGTGGAGGTGACGGTGGCGGCCTCTGGGGAGGAACTGGTCCTCACGGTGAGGGACAACGGCTGTGGCCTGCACGCCGGCGGTCGGCGCAGTGGTCTGGCCAACCTGGCCGACCGGGCTGCTGCGCTCGGTGGGAGCTTCGAGGCCCGGGCGCGCGCCGACGAGGGGGGCACGGAGCTGGCCTGGCGGGTGCCGCTGGCTGGCTGAGACGGCGTCAGCTGCCGAACTCCAGGACCTCGGTGACCGCGAGCCGGGGTGTCGGGGAGCCCTCGGGTCCGTATCCGAGCCTGATCAGCATCTGCACGTGCTCCGGCCCCTGCCCGGGGTCACGGGCCTCCCAGCGCAGCTGGGGCCACTCCATGGCCTGGTGCAGCAGCGAGGCGCGTACCTGGTGGACGGTCGCCGCCAGCAGGACGTGCTCCAGTGCCAGGCCGGCCCGCAGCCAGTCGAGGGGCTGGTCGCCTCGGGTGGTCAGCACCGCCAGGCGTGGGTCGGTCTCGAAGGCGGCGGGCGGCAGGTGCCCGGCGGGGCGGAGGGCGGCGAAGTCCCGCATCGGGAGATGCCCGGTCCGGTCCTGCGGCCCGAGCGCCGTTGCGGGGATGCCGTACGCGGGGGCGCCCGGTCCCTGGATCCACGCGCGGCTCTCGATGCGGTGCGCCAGGTCGATGGTGTTGTGGCGTTCGGCCTCGCCCGTGAGGCCGAGCAGCCGGTCGGTCTCGGCCCGGTCGGGGAAGTGCAGCGCAGCCCCCTCCACCCGGGCGGCCCGGGTGAGCCGGTCCAGGACGGCGGGTGGGACGGGTTCGCCGGTGAACGGTGTGCGGATGGTGTGCCGGTGCCAGATCGCCTCGAACAATTCGGCAGTCGCCACCTCGACGGCGGGCGAACGGCGGTCCAGTTCGACGGAGGCCAGCAGGTCCCGGTCGGAGGAGTCGGGCAGCAGCCGCACCTGCGGGGCCCAGCCCAGCTGCCGGGCCGCGATGCGGAGGTTGAGGACGGCGGCGCCGACGGAGATGTGCAGGGCCCGGCCCGCCGGGTCGGTGGCCGGCAGCGAGCGCTCCCGCAGGGCGCGGACGTCGAGGGTGGCGGACTCGGGCCGCAGGCGGAACCGCCAGGGCTGGCTGTTGTGGAGGGACGGTGCGGCCACTGCGGCGGAGATCAGCTTCTCCAGCGCGGCGGCGTCGAGGCTGGTGGTGGACATGACGGCCTCTCAGGTGGGCGCGGTCAGCCGGCATCCGGCCGGCGCCCCTGGCGCAGGGTCTCCAGGCGGTGGCGGTACTCGTCGGTGTCGATCTCGCCCCTGGCGTAGCGCTCGGCGAGCAACTGCTCAGGGCTCGGCGGAGCCGTCGGTGGGAGCGAGGCGCCGGGGTGCTGCTGCGGGATGCGGTCGAGTCGGCGTACCACGGCGAGGCCGACGACGACGATCAGCCCCCAGAAGAGCAACATGCCGATGGCCATCAGGCCGAAACCCCAGCCGTTCATGCCGTGGTCGTTCCAGTACATCATCGCGGGCTCCCAAAGCGGGCGGAACGGGAGCTGGTGCTCTCACTGCCCACTGTCCGCCGGGTGCTCTGTCCGCAGCTTGGGCCGGTCGGCCCCGATCGCTGGGCCGAGGGGGTCAGTGCGGGCGGCCCGGGTGCTGGTCGGGGTCGGCATGGGCGGCCAGTACAGCGGCCTGGAGGCGGCGCTCGACGCCGAGTTTGGCGAGCAGGCGGGAGACGTGGTTCTTGACGGTCTTCTCGGCGAGGTAGAGCTCCCTGCCGATCTCCCGGTTCGTCTTCCCTTCGCCGACCAGGACCAGGATCTCGCGTTCACGAGGCGTCAACTGGGCCATCGCCGTGTCAGGTTCGCTCTCCTCGTGGTGGCGCAGGCTCTCCATGAGCTTGCGGGTGGTGGCCGGGTCGAGCATCGACTGCCCGGAGGCGACCGTCCGGACCGCGTGCACCAGGTCGGCGCCTTTGACCTGCTTCAGCACGTACCCGGCGGCCCCCGCCATGATCGCGTCCAGCAGCGCGTCGTCGTCGTCGAAGGAGGTGAGCATCAAGCAGGCCAGCCCGGGCATCCGGTCCCGGAGCTCACGGCAGACCGTCACCCCGTCACCGTCGGGCAGCCGTACGTCCAGGACCGCGACGTCCGGCCGCAGGGCAGGCACCCGGGCCAGCGCCTGGGCGCAGGTCCCGGCCTCGCCGACCACCTCGATGTCCGGCTCGGCCTCCAGCAGGTCCCGCACCCCGCGGCGCACCACCTCGTGGTCGTCGAGCAGGAAGACCCGCACGGGCCGGTCGGGTTCACGGGGCTCGGTGACGTCCATCGCTGCACTCCAGGGGCCGAAAGGAACCGCCGCTCCGATTCTGTGCGAGCCCGCCGACGGCCGCAGCGGGAGGCCGGGCTCGTCGGCCGGGCGGGTGGCAGGATGAGGGGGCGGTCCGTGGAGGTGAGCGATGGCGACCACCTGGCAGTGGCAGCGGTGGGCGGCCGAGGGAGTGGGGACCTTCTTCCTCGTCCTGGTGGCCGCCGGCGGGGGTGTGGTCGGTGCCGTCACCGGGGGCGGTGTCGGGCCGTCCGCCCACGCCGTGGCGGCCGGTCTGACGGTGCTCGCGCTGATCTACACGCTCGGTGAGACCTCGGGGGCTCATCTCAACCCGGCGGTGACACTCGCGTTCGCGGCCCGGGGCCACTTCCCCTGGCGTCATGTCCCGGCGTACCTCGTGGCGCAACTGGCCGGGGCGCTGGCCGCCGCCGGTGTGCTGCGGGCGCTCTTCGGCGGACAGGGACAGGTGGGGGCCAGCCGTCTCGGGCCGGGTGTCGGCTGGGGCGCCGGGCTCGCGTTGGAGGTCCTGCTGACCCTGGGGCTGATGACGGTCATCCTCGGCACCTCGTCGGGGGCGCGGAACATCGGTCACAACGCGGCGATCGCCATCGGCGGGTACATCGCGTTGGCGGGGCTGTGGGCGGGGCCCGCGTCCGGGGCGTCGATGAACCCGGCCCGAAGCCTGGCCCCGGTGGTGGTGGGCGGGCACGGCGGACCGCTGTGGATCTACCTCCTCGGTCCGCTCGTCGGAGCGGGGCTCGCGGTTCCGCTCGCCTGGGTCCTCCGGGGGCGGCCGAGCGCGGAGGCTACCCGATCCGCCCAGGGGGCGGCCGGCAGGGGCGGGGCAGAGGACGGGCCGCCCCCGGCGCCGGGCGGGTCGGAGGGCGGGCCCGAGCCATGGTGATCGGCCCGGTGGCCGTGTCCCGGACGGTGGGAGGAAGGTGTCTCAGACCGCTGGGACGAGCCTGACCTCGACATCGACGACGCCCGGCACCGCGCGGACCAGCCGCTCCAGCACCGGCGGTATCGAAGGGTCGATGGTGGTGCCGGTCAGGGTGATCCGGCCCTCCTCGGCCTGGACGTCGATGGAGGTGGCCTGCTGGGGGCCCAGTGCGGCGAGGAGGTCGAACCGCACCTGGCCGGCGAGGTCGTCGTCGCTGCGCAGGTGGACCTTGAGCAGGTCGCCGCGGCTGACGACGCCGACCAGGCAGTCCTCGGCGTCGACCACCGGCAGGCGCTTGAAGTGGCCGCGGGCCATGGTGCGGGCTGCGGCGGCGGTGGGGCTGTCCGGGTGGACGGTGACGGCGGGTACGGACATCAGGGTGGCGGCGGTCAGGCCCTCGGTCCGGCCGGCCTCGCGGTCCTGCGCCGTCAGCAGGTCCGCTTCGGAGACCACGCCGACGACGCGGCCGTCACCGGCCAGCACTGGCACGGCCCCGACCTTCCAGCGCTGCAGGGTCTCCAGCACCTCCCGGAAGGTCGCGTCACGGCCGACGGCGACGACCGCGTGGGTCATCACCTCGCCGACGGTGTTCCACTGACTGGTCATGGCAGGCTCCGGAAGGCGATTCGGTGGGCCGGTGGACGGCATCGGGGCAGCTCACCGTGGCTCCACGGCGATCGAGATCCCGGGCGGGAGCTCGAGGGTGTTGTGCACGGTGCAGCGGCGGGCCACCGCGAGCAGGGCGTCCGCGCGCTCGGGCGGCAGCCCGGGCATGGTCAGCCGCAGGGCCACCGAGGCGACGCGGGCGGGCCGGTCGGCGGCCATGGTGTGGTCAGCGGTGACCCGCAGGCCCTCGTGTGGCAGCCGGTGGCGGTCGAGGTAGTGGGCGGCGTAGTGCGCGACGCAACCGGCCAGGGCGGCGACCAGCAGTTCCACGGGGGTCGGCCCGGTGTCCGTACCGCCGTCCGGAACGGGCTGGTCGATCGTCAGCAGGTGGCCTCGGACCGTGATGGCGTGCACGTCACCGTGGACGGACACCACCTCCGTACGGTCGGTCGGCCCGGCCGGATTGTCGACGGCGGCGGCGTGCTGGAGCAGCAGCCCAGCCAGCCGCCTGGCCTCCTCGGGCGTCAGCGGAGCCCAGACGGTGGCCCGGTCGTAGGGCTCGCAGGACACGTCCAGGACGATCGGGCCGACCTCCGTGGGCAGGGCACCCGGAGTGAACCGGGAGACGGCGATCGTTCGGCCGCACCCGGTGCGCATCAGGCTCTGTCGGTGCGGGATCACCTCGCTGCTCATGGCCGTCCTCCGTTCGGCGACTGCACTGTGCGACCAGCACACCTCGCCCTCGGCGCCGGGGGCAGGGCCGAGGGGTACCGCCAAGGTGGGCCGGTCGGCCCCACCGCACTGCCCTGCTCGGACCGCGAACCGGGTCGGCAGCCCCCTGCGGCCGTTCGTGGGCGAGGGCGATCGTGAGAACAGCGGACCCCGTCGGGTCGCCCACTGTCGTACTGCACACAACCTGGGAGCAGCCATGCGCCGCGTGATCTGGTTCGCCGGCCTCGGACGGAACGACGTCGGCGTGGTCGGGGGCAAGAACGCTTCCCTCGGTGAACTGGTCGGCCACCTCGGCCCGGCCGGTGTCCGGGTGCCCGATGGCTTTGCCACCACGGCCGACGCCTACCGGGACTTCCTGTCCACCGGCCGTCTGCGCGAACGGATCGCCGAGCAGCTGGCACGTCTGCATGATGGTGCTCCGTTCCCCGAGGTGGGCGCCGCCATCCGTGCCGCGGTGCTGGCCACCCCGTTGCCACCGGGACTGGAGCACGAGCTCGCCGGCGCCTGCCAGCAGCTCGCCCGGCAGAGCGGGCGCACCGACCCGGACGTGGCGGTGCGCAGCAGCGCGACGGCCGAGGACCTGCCCGAGGTGAGCTTCGCCGGTCAGCAGGAGACGTTCCTGAACGTCCGAGGCAGCAGCGCGCTGCTGGACACCTGCCGGCGCTCGGCGTTCCGGCCATGGTGGGCACCGGCCGGGCCACCTCGGCGCTGGCCGCCGGCCAGGAGGTGACGGTCTCCTGCGCGGAAGGCGCGGAGGGCCACGTGTACGCCGGGCGCGTCGAGTTCGAGGAGTCCGAGACCGATCTCGGCCTGCTGCCGGTGACCCGCACGAAGGTGATGCTCAACCTGGCGGATCCGGCCGCCGCGTTCCGCTGGTGGCAGTTGCCGGCGGACGGGGTGGGGCTGCTCCGGACGGAGTTCATGGTGGCCCACCAGGTCCGGGGGCACCCGATGGCACTGGTGCACCCGGAGCGGCTCTCCGTCGCGGACCGCCGCAGGGTGGACGAGCTCAGCGGTGGCTACACCGACCGCACGGAGTACTTCGTGGACCGCCTGGCCCAGGGCATCGCGAGGATCGCCGCCTCCCGATGGCCCGACCCGGTGGTGGTGCGCACCAGCGACTTCAAGACCAACGAGTACGCCCGGCTCGTCGGCGGGCAGCCGTTCGAGCCGGTCGAGGCCAACCCGATGATCGGCTGGCGGGGTGCGAGCCGGTACTACGACGAGCGCTACCGGGAGGGCTTCGCGCTCGAATGCCGGGCGCTCCGCAGAGTCCGGGACGGGTCGGGGCTCACCAACGTCGTGGTGATGATCCCGTTCTGCCGCACCCCGCAGGAGGCCGACCAGGTACTCACCGCGATGGCCGAGAACGGTCTGAGTCGCGGTCAGAACGGCCTGCGGGTCTACGTGATGGCGGAGATCCCCGCGAACATCCTGCTCGCCGAGCAGTTCGCCGAGCGCTTCGACGGCTTCTCCATCGGCAGCAACGACCTCACCCAGCTCACCCTCGGCGTCGACCGTGACTCCGATCGGCTCGCCCACCTCTTCGACGAGCGCAACCCGGCCGTCACCCGCAGCATCGAGACCCTGATCGCCGCCGCCCACGCGGCCGGCCGAACCGTCGGCCTCTGCGGCCAACGCCCCAGCAACGACCCCGAGTTCACCCGCTTCCTGGTCGAGTCCGGAATCGACTCGGTCTCCGTCACCCCAGACAGCTTCGCTGAGGTCAAACAACACGTCGCCGCTGCGGAAACCGCCGCAGGATGAGACGCGACGCAGGCCGCCGGAAGCCGTCGACCACCGGGCTGATGAGTCCTGGACGAGGCCTGGCCTTGGGAGAGCAGGTGCACGCCTTCGAAGAAGGTGGCCTGCCCCGCCGCCTGTGGCGCGTCACCCAGACCCTGCCCCGATGACCATCACACGGACGACCGAGCGGTCTACGCCCTGCGCCTGACCGCCGACGCACGACCAACCCGCCGCAGCGCCCCTTGGCATCCATCCCTGGCCTGAACCACCGGGAGCGGCCTACCGCCGATCGGATCGACTCCTCGCATTGCCGGGAAGCTCAGCAACCGGCCTCGCAGTGCCGCCAACGCTGACCCGCACTGGCTCTCGATCTCATTGCCCCAGTGGCGACCGTCGCCGCCGGAGACCCGCCGGGAGCAGCTGGGCCGACGCCTGCTGGGGTGGGCCCCGACCTCTCCCTCTCGCCTCACCGCTCGACGCCGGCCGAGGCCGCTTCCTTCCGCTCTCCCGTCCGGTCGGTCACGGAGACCACGCCGTCCACCGCCCGGCTCAGGCGCAGCACGATGGCCAGCAGGTACGGCGGGGCGATGGTGCCGCTGAGCACGACGCGGCCCTGTTCGACCTCGACTCCGACGGCTGCGGGGCTGACGCCCTCGGTCCCGGCGAGGACCTCTTCCACGATCTCCCGGCGGATCGCCTGGTCGTCCCGCAGGAACACGCGCAGTACGTCGCTGCAGCTGACCAGGCCCATCAGGCGGCCGTTGTCGTCCACCACCGGAAGGCGCTTCACCTGGTGACGCCCCATCAGGCGGGCGGCCGCCACCACGCTGGGGTCGGGGGTCGTACACACGGCGGGACTGGTCATCAGCTCCTGGGCGGTGGCCGCGCCGCCGTTGGGGAGTTCGGGCGCGGGAGACAGGGTGCTCGGGTCCTCCTGGGCGGCTTGGGTCCGCAGGAGGTCGGCCTCCGAGACGCCCCCGGCCGGGTGCCCGCCGGCGTCCACGACCGGGACGGCGGTGATGTCGAACTCGCGCAACAGGGCCACGATCTCGCGGAAGCCGGTCTGCGGTGCGACCCGGACGACCTCACGGGTCATCACCTCTCCGACGGTGCGGTGCCTCATCGCGGATCCTCCTGCCAGGCCGTCAGATCGAGGGTCTCCGCGATCGGCCGGCGGGGAGAGGGCGTCCCGGGATGGCCGTAGCCGACCCGGAGCACCAGCTGCACGTGCCCCGGTGCCTCGGACGGGTCGCGCAGCAGTCCGCGGGTTTCGGGCCACTCGACCGCCTGGTGCAGGACGTTGACCCGCACGCCGCGGACCGTCGCGAGCAGCCAGACCCGCTCCAGTGCCTGCCCTGCGCGAAGCCAGTCCACCGGCAGGTCCCCGTGGGTCGAGAGGGTGCACATCTGTGGCAGCGCCTCGAAGCGCTCGGACGGCATCGCCTGCGGGTATCCGGTGAAGCTTCGTACGGGCACCCGGGCCTCGTGGTCCAGCGGGCCCAGGGCCGCGGCCGGGATGCCGTCGGTGGCGGGCTCCTCCAGGCGCAGCCAGCTCCGGGTCTCGGCGAGGCGGGCCACGTCGGCGGCGATCCGCTGCTCGGCCTCGGCGGTGAGCGCCAGTACCCGGCGCACCCCCGCCTCTTCCAGCGGGGAGAGCGTGACACCTTCGGCGTCGGCGGCGGCGATCAGCTCGCCGATCACGGCTTCCGGGACGTCGCGGTTGGCGAACGGCCGGCGGCTGGAGTGGCGCTGACCGATGGCCGCGTACGACTCGGCCTCGGAGGACTCCGCCGGTCGGGAGAGGTCGAGGACTGCCGCCAGCTCCGGCACGGCCGGATCCGGCAGCAGCCGCACCGACGCGGCCCTGCCCAGGTGTTCCGCGGCGAGGCGCAGGTTGAGCAGCGCGGCGCCCACCGAGATGTGCCGGGCCCGGCCGTCCGGATCTGTCACGGGCACGGCGCGGGAGGGGTCGATGTACACCTCCAGGCCGCGTGCGTCGGGAGCCGGGCGGAAGTGCCAGGGCTGGCTGTTGTGGAGCGAAGGCGCTGCTCCCCCTGCGGCGGCCAGCAGCCGGAACTCGGTGAGGGTCAGTGACGGCTCGGTCATGGCGGACATCTCCTTGCCCTCTGGGCGGCGTCACACTCGTACGATCTGCTTTCACGGTGCGCCCCGCGCCGACGATGGCCGAGAGGCCCAGGGCCCGTTTCGCAGGGCCGTCCGGCCCTGGCGTGACATGCCGCCCCGGGCTCGCCCCGGTGGGGCCGCTCCGCCCTTCCACCCGCTGTGGCCTGCTTCATACGCTACGAGCAGGACGGCAGAGCCGCCGCTTCACCCGACGCACCCCGGTGGAGGAGCCATGACATCCGCCAGCACACGCCGACCGATCGTGGTCGGTATCGACGCCGTCGAGCCCGGGGCCCTCGTGACGGACTGGGCGGCCGACGAGGCCGAACGCCGGGAGCTGCCGCTCCGGCTGGTCCACGCCGTCCCGCCGGTGCTCCGCGATGTCGCCGGGTTCGACGAACCCCGCTACCGCGAGGCCCTCCGGCAGGAAGGCGCTCTGCTGCTCGACAAGTCCGCAGGCCTCGCCCGCCAACGGCACCCGGGCCTGGCGGTGTCCACCGGCGTCCTGGACGGATATCCGGGCCAGGTGCTGTGCCGGGAGTCCGAGCGCGCCGAGCTGGTCGTGCTCGGCTCGCGGCGGCTGTCCCGGGCGGAGGAGATTCTCAGTGCCTCATCCGTGACGGTCCCGGTGAGTGCTCAGGCCCACTGCCCGGTGGTCGTGGTGCGCGATCCTGAGCACATCACCCAGGACCCGCCGTACCTGGCCGTCGTGGTCGGCCGTCGTGGCCGCGACGGATTCACCGGTATGCGGCTCGGCTCAGTCCCGCACGGCCTCCTCCACCGCGCCCACTGCCCGGTCGTCACCGTGGCCCCGACCGGCCGATCGTTGAGCGCATGAAACCCGACGGGCCCGTCAGCCTCGGGCAGGGCGCAGTCCGGGAAGGCAATGGTCCGGACACCCTGGATCCACGTGAGCCGGTCGCGCTGCTGTTCCGGGACCTGCGCACGTCGAGCCAGGGCCTGCCGGAACGCGAGGCGGTCCGCCGCCGGGCCGTGTACGGCCCGAACACCCTTTCCCGGAGAGGCGGGCGGCGTTGGCCCCGTGAGCTCGTCCAGCAGTTCACGCACCCGCTCGCCCTGCTCCTCGCTCTCGCGGCCGTCCTCGCAGCCGTCAGCGGGGCCCCGGCGCTGGCGGTGGCGATCGTGGCCGTGATCGTGCTGAACGCCATGCGGGCCTTCGCCCAGGAGCAGCAGGCCGAGAAGGCGGTGGAGGCGCTGGCGGCCTTCCTGCCGGAGCAGGCGACCGTGGTCAGGGACGGGATCCGAGCGGAGGTGGCGGCGATCTCCCTGGTGCCCGGTGATGTGCTGGTGGTCGAGGAGGGCGAGCGGATCTCCGCGGACGCCCGGCTGCTGTCCGGCGGCGTCGAGGGCGATCTGTCGGCGTTGACGGGCGAATCAGTGCCCGTGTTTCGCTCCGCGGAGTCGGTGGACGTCGAAGGGGCACTGCTGGACGCCCGCGACCTGCTGTTCTCCGGTACCACCTGCACCGGCGGACAGGCGCAGGCAGTGGTCACCGCCACCGGGATGCACACCGAGCTGGGCCGGATCGCGGCGCTCAGCCAGCGCACCCGACGCGAGGAGAGCCCGCTGGAACACCAGGTCAAGCGGGCTGCCCGGCTGATCGCGCTGGTCGCGATCGGTGTGGGACTGGCCTTCCTGCCGATCGGCCTGGCAGCCGGCCTGTCACTCGCCGCCGCGGTGAGCTTCGCGCTCGGCCTGCTCGTCGCCAACGTGCCCGAGGGCCTGCTCCCGACCATCATCCTGGCGCTGGCCTCCGGTGTCCGCGATCTGGCTTGGCGCGGCGCCGTGGTCAAGCGCCTGTCCGCCGTCGAGACCCTCGGCTCGACCACGGTCGTGTGCACCGACAAGACCGGGACACTGACCGAGAACCGGATGCTGGCGACAGCCGTGTGGACGCCGGGCGGCGAGCGCGCCGTCGATGCTTCGACAGACGCCCCGCCGGAGGTCCGACTGCTGGTGGAGGCGGCGGCGGCCTGCACGACCGCCGGTGGCGCGGCGCGCACTGCCTGTCGGCCAGGCGCCGCCCGACCGACGCGAGGAGGCCGAGCGGAACCTTTGCTTTATCGGCTTGATCGCCCTGGCGGACCCGGCCCGGCCCGAGGTCGCCGACGCGATCGCGCTGGCCCACCGTGCCTGGAGGCCTGTGGCAGGGCGTGCTCCTGCTCGGCACGTTGGTGACGACGGCGAGCCTGGCCGCCGGCCTGTGGGCCCGAGAGGCCGGGCTGCCCTGGCAGAGCGTGTTGTTCCTGGCCCTGCTGGCGGCGCAGCTGGGCATCGTGCTGGGGCTGCGCGAGCGGCTGTTCACCCGGGCGAACCCGTTCCTCCCGGGGGCGGTGGCCGGCTCGGCGGCGCTCGCCGCAGCCGCCCTCTGTCTGCCGTTCCTCAACGAGCTGCTGGGCACCGTCCCGCTCGGCCCGGCGCAACTCGCGGCGTCGGCAGTGGTGGGCCTTATCGGGTTCGCGGCGGCCCGCCTCCGGGTCGCCGTCATCGAGAGGGCGCAGCGAGCGGGCATCCCGAGCGGCCCGGTCGGCCAGGGCCACTCGGCCCTGCTGAACCGGTCCGGGCCTGCCTACCGTGGGGACAGGGCCGCCACGGACGCGCCCACCGAACCGGTGGAGGAGCCATGACATCCGCCAACGAACGCCGCCCGATCGTCCTGGGAGTGGAAGCCCCGGACCCGTCGGCGATGGCCGTCGCCTGGGCTGCCGACGAGGCAGCACGGCGACACCTGCCCCTGCGACTGGTGCACGCGGTACCGTCCGTCCGCTACGAGCACCGCCCGTTCGAGCAGGGCAGGTACCAGCAGGCGTTGCGCGAACGGGGTGCCGAGGCACTGGAGAAGGCGGAGGTCACCGTCCGCGCCAGGCACCCAGGGCTGGAGACATCGACCGCCCTTGGGGAGGGGGCTGCGTCCCACGTACTGTGCCGTGAGTCCGCCCGAGCCGAGCTGGTCGTGCTCGGCTCCCGCCACCTGTCCCGGGTCGAGGAGATCCTCAGCGCCGGATCGGTCACCGTACCGGTGAGCGCCCAAGCGGACTGCCCGGTCGTGGTCGTTGGCGCGCCCGAACACACCACCCAGGACCCCACGTACCTGGTGGTCGGGGTGGACGCCAGCCCCTCGTCGGCGGCGGCCGTGGAGCACGCCTACCAGGCAGCGGCGCTGCGGGGCGCGGAGCTGCAAGCGATCTGGGTCTGGCAGCCACCATTCCTCGCCCTGGCCGCCGAGGAATTCTCGCTCCGGGAGGGGCGACGGCTGCTGCACGAGAGCACGGGGGGCTTCTCCGCCACCTACCCCGATGTCCGGGCCACCCACGAGGTGCTGGTCGGCCACCCGGTCGAGGAACTGGCCAAGGCATCCGAGCACGCCCTCGCCGTCGTGGTCGGACGCCGAGGCCAGGGCGGGTTCACCGGCATGCGGCTGGGCTCCGTCCCGCACGGCCTGCTCCACCGGGCGAAGTGCCCCGTCGTGACCGCCCCATCTCAGCGGTGAGCGCGTCCCATAGCCACCCGACCGCGCGAGCAGAACGCATCGACTGAAGCGGCACTCAGACGATCAACATAGGTGCAGGTGTTGCCGAGGTGGCCGTGCCCGACATCGCCAGAGCAGTGCGTCAGCTCACCAGGCCCAGATTGATCAGTCGGAACCCCATCGCAGCCGTGCTGACTCTGAACACGCGAGCCAGCTCGACGGTGCACTGATCCGGATCCTGCCTAACAGCTGGGTCGAGCTTCATCATCTCCGAGCGCCGCCTGCATCGGGGTCATGCGTCGACACCTGTGAAGGCCACGATCACAGCTCCGGATCCATGGCAGTGGGTCCTACCGTCAACGACGGCGCGTTCTTGCCGACTCGCGGGCCCGGAGACAGCCACCGCCACCCCGGGCGATCGCTGGCGCCGACCGCACTCAAGACCGTGGGCCAGGACACTGATTCGAGCATGGGACCAGAGCGGCCGGGACAGGTCAGCTCAGATTTCCCGCACACGACTACCAAGTCCACACTTCTGGGCATTTTCGACTGATTCAGGGGCCAAGCAGAACTCGACGGCAAGATGATCTTGGTGACAACCATCGCTGTCATGTGTCAACTACCAATAACAGTCGCATCTCGCCCCTTCCCTCCCTCGCGGCGGGCGGCTACGGTCACCGACTAACAAAGTTAGTTTTATGAGGGCGAGGCGGTTCCCGATGACCGATGACATCCCCGGCACGGACAGCGAAGCACTGGCCGCGCTCGGCTACCGCCAGGAGCTGCGCCGCAGCCTGGGCGTGCTGGGCAACGTGGCGATGGGCTTCGCCGTGGTCTCCCCGGTGGTGGGGCTCTACGCCGTCGCCCAGGTGGGCATGAGCCTGCGCGGCGGCGCCTGGGTCTGGGCCCTGCCGGTGTGTCTGCTCGGGCAGCTGCTGGTGGTGGGCGTCTACTCCGAGCTGGCCTCGCAGTGGCCGCTGGCCGGCGGGGCCTACCAGTGGGCCCGGCGGCTGGCCTCACCCGGCTTCGCCTGGCTGAGCGGCTGGCTCTGGCAGTTCGCGGTGATGTTCGCCAACACCACCGTCGCCTACCTGGCCGCGCCCTGGTTCTTCGCGCTCTTCGACGCGGTGCCCACCCCGCCCCAACTGGTGCTCACCGCGGCCGTGTTCACCGTGGCCTGCCTGCTGGTCAACGCCTACGGGATCAACCTGCTGCGCTGGTTCGTCAGCGCCGGGATCGTGGCCGAGACGGTGGCCTCGGTCCTGGTCGGCCTGGCGCTGCTGCTGTTCTTCCGTCAGCACGGCTTCGCCCTGCTCACCGACGACCTCGGCGCCTCGGTGACCACCGGCACCGGCGGCCTGGCCGGGCTGCTGGCCGTGGTGGCGGTCGGCGGCTGGGCCTTCATCGGCTTCGACGCCTGCGTCTCCACCGCCGAGGAGACCAAGGACGCCGCCCGCCAGGTGCCGCGCGCGATGCGCTGGGCGCTGCTGAGCGTGGGCGCCGTGGTGATCCTGAACGCCGTCTCGGTGGCGCTCGCCCACCCCGACCCGGCCCGGGTGGTGGCGGGCGAGGACCTCGACCCGGTGACCACCGCCGTGGTGACCGGCTTCGGCGGCTGGGCCGCCAAGCCGTTCGTCGTGGTGGTCCTGGTCAGCTTCGCCGCCTGCCTGATGGCCTCCCAGGGCGGCGCCGCCCGCGGCCTGTACTCGCTGGCCCGGGACGGGGTGTTCCCGTTCTCCCGGCAGATCCGGAAGGTGAACCGCCATCAGGCCCCGATCGGCGGCCTGGTCGCGGCCACCCTGGTGAGCGCCGCCGCGCTGCCGCTCGGCCTGGAGTCCACCGCGATCGGCAGCCTGATCACCTTCGGCAGCGCGGCCACCTTCCTGCCGTTCTTCCTGCTCTGCCTGACCGCGCTGACCGCCCGGCTGCGCGGCACCTGGCGCCCGGCCGGGGCCTTCTCGCTCGGCCGCTGGGGCACCGCGGTCAACCTGCTGGCGGTGCTCTGGACCGGCTTCGAGGTGGTCAACATCTGCTGGCCGCGCGCGGTGCTGGCCCCGCCCGGCGCCCCCTGGTACCAGGTCTGGGCCGCGCTGCTCGGCGTCGGCCTGGTCACCCTGGCCGGGCTCGGCTACCTGCTGGTGCGCCGGCCCCAGCGCCTGATGACCGCTCAACCCACCGTCCAGGAGTCCGAGTTCACGGACGTCGCAGCACGATGACGCCGTCCTCCTCGGCCACCGTCAGGTAGCCGGCGGCCCGGTACGCCGCCAGCCGCTCCAGGGTGCGGGCCTCCGGGCAGGGGCTCTTCACCGTCGGGTCGGTGCGGTCGATCACCACCCACTGCGGCGGATCGGCCACCTCCGGGCCGCCCTGGCAGGCCAGACTGACGGTGGTCCGGGAGACCAGCAGCGGGCTCAGCCGGTTGCTGGACGCCACGGTGACGCCGTCCGGCACCTGGTCCAGCAGCCGGTGGGCCGTCCGGACGTGCGCGTTCGGCGTCCAGCCACCGGGGAGCACCAGGTCGCGCAGCGGGTAGGCCACCGCGCAGACGGCGGCGAACACCGCCACCCAGGCCAGCACCCGCCGCCGCACCCGGCCCTGTCGTCCCGGCCGGCCGAGTCGGTCGACCAGACCGCCGAACAGCACCGGCATCAGCACCGCGCTGTAGTGGTACGACGGTTCCCAGTAGTGCTCGTTGGCCCCCATCAGGCGCCAGGCCAGGGTGGGCAGGGCCAGCAGCACCAGCGGCGAACGGACCCCGACGAACGCCACCGGGGCGGCCAGCATGAAGAGCAGCAGCCACTTCACCGGCGGCCAGACCGGGACGAGCGCCGAGAGGCCGGTCGAGGCCGTCGCGCCCGGCACCTGGTTCCAGTAGTCGAAGACCCCGTGCGGATTGGCCAGCGGCAGCAGTACCAGCGTCTCCAGCGCGGTGGCCGCCGGGCCCAGCACCAGCAGCGCCAGCCCGCACCAGCGCACCGCACGGCGGTCGCCGCGCCAGAGCAGGTAGCCGCCGACCGCGCCGACGGTCAGCCCGAGGTCCTCCTTGACCAGCACCAGCGGCAGCGCCCAGAGCACCGCGGCCCGCCACCTCCGGGCCGCCAGCGCCTCCACGGTGAACGCCAACAGCGGTACGGCGAAGGCGATTTCGTGGAAGTCGAAGGCCACCGCCGAGACCATGCCCCAGGAGCTGCCGAAGGCCAGGCCGATCAGCAGGCCGGCCCGGCGCCCGGCCGTCCGGCAGGCCCAGCGGGTGAGCGGCAGACAGGCCAGCGCCATCAGCACCGCCTGGGCCAGCAGCAGGGTGACCGGGCCCGGGGCCAGCCGGTAGAGCGGGGCGAGCAGGGCCAGCACGGGGTGGAAGTGGTCGCCGAGCAGGTTGTAGCCGGGGCCCTTGAGCTCGACCACCGGCAGCCGGCCCTGGGCGTAGGCGCTCACGGCCTGCTCGAAGATCCCCAGGTCGAAGGCGGCGCTGAGCATCCGGCGGTGCCGGGTGACCGAGACGAGTGCGTACACCACGGCGAACAGCACGGTCACGGCCAGCGCCGTCCCGTTCGGGCCGGGCACCGGCCACCGCCGCGCCTCGGACTCGGGGGCGGCGGACCGGCCGGGCCGCCGCTCCAGCAGGGCGAGGTTCATCTGATCACCATTCCACTAGTTAACTAGTGGAATGGTGATCATAGGGCGTTCCGGCCTGTCAAGGGCGGTACTTGACGTCTGCCCTTCCGACTGGGCAGGATTTCCCTAGATAACTAGTGGAATGAAGGTCAGGCACTTGGTCGAGTACCTCATCGACCGGCACAGCGGGCTCTCCCCGTATCTCCAGATCGTGGAGCAGACCAAGCGCGCCCTCCGGCTGGGCGTGCTCCGCCCCGGCGACCAACTCCCCACCGCCCGCGAGGTGGTGGAGGCCACGGCGATCAACCCCAATACCGTGCTCAAGGCCTACCGCGAGCTGGAACGGGACGGGCTGGTCGACAGCCGGCGGGGGGTCGGCACCTTCGTCCGACGCTCGCTGGCCAAGCCCGAGACGGTCGCCGACTCCGCGCTGCACGAGGAACTGGCCGGCTGGGTCCGGCGAGCGCGCGAGGCCGGGCTGGACCGGGAGGACGTCGAGGCCGTCGTCACCACCGCACTGGACTCCGGCTTCGGCAGCCCGGGCGGCACCGCCCCACCGATCACCAGCACACGCACCAGGACCAGCACCGCCGAGGAGCCCGGGTGAACCACCCCACCGAAGTGCAACTCCCGCAGGACATACCGGCCTTGAAGGCCACCGGCCTCGGGCTGAAGTACCGGCGCGGCTGGGCCCTGCGGGACTGCGAGCTGAGCCTCCCGGCCGGGCGCATCACCGCCCTGGTCGGCCCGAACGGGGCCGGCAAGTCGACCCTGATGGCGCTGGCCGCCGGGCTGCTCGCCCCCACCACCGGCACCGTCGAGGTCTTCGGCCACGCGCCCGGCACCGACCAGGGCCGCCGCCGGATCGCCCTGCTGGCCCAGGACAAGCCGCTCTACCCCCGGCTGTCCGTCGCCGACACCCTCCGGATGGGCCGCGAGCTGAACCCCGCCTGGGACCAGAAGACCGCCGAACTCATCCTGGAGCAGGGCAAGTTGGCTCCCACCGCCCGGGTCGGCTCGCTCTCCGGCGGCCAGCGCACCCGGGTCGCCCTGGCGCTGGCCCTCGGCAAGCGGCCCGACCTGCTGCTGCTGGACGAGCCGCTGGCCGACGTCGACCCGGTGGCCCGGCACGAGCTGACCGGCCTGCTGCTGGCCCAGGCCGTGGAGCACGGCACCACCGTGCTGATCTCCTCGCACGTGCTGGCCGAGCTGGACGGCGTCTGCGACCACGTGCTGCTGCTGCGCGACGGCAGCGTCCGGCTGGCCGGGGAGGTGGACGAGCTGCTCGCCGCCCACCGCAAGGTGGTCGGCGCCCACGAGGGCGAGGGCACCCCGCCCGCGCTCGCCGCCCACCAGCTGGTCGAGCTCCGCCGGACGGGCCGTCAGGCCACCGCGATGATCCGCCCCACCGGCCCGGTCGACCCGGACTGGGACCTGGGCGAACCCACCCTGGAGGAACTCCTGCTCGCCCACCTGCGCGCCCCCGGCACCGCCGCGGCCACCCCCCGCGAGGAGGTGACGGTCCGTTGAGCACCGCCGTCCTCCCCCGTCCCTCGCTGCGCGGCACGGCCTGGCTGAGCCTGCGTCAGGAGCGGACCACCCTGCTGACCGGCGGCGCCGTGCTGCTGCTGGTCTGTGCCTGGGTCCTCTACTTCGGGTGGCGGATCGACTCCTGGGTCACCGCCAACGGCCTCCAGGGCTGCAACGAGGTCTACTTCCCGCCCGAGTGCGCGGCCGTGCGCGCCCGCTCGACCGAGCTGTCGATGTGGTGGTCCCGGGGCGTGGTCGCCACCGGCTGGACGCTGTTCGCCCTCCCGGCCGTGCTCGGGCTGTTCGTCGGGGCACCGCTGCTGGCCCGCGAGTTCGAGTCCGGCACCTACCGGCTGGCCTGGACCCAGTCGGTCTCGCGCTCGCGCTGGCTGGCCGGGCGGCTCGCCGCCCCGTTCGCCCTGACCCTGCTCGGCTCCCTGCTGCTGGCGGGCGTCTCCACCTGGTTCGAGCGGGTGGTCGAGGGACGGCTCGGCGTGCCCGGCTACTACCACTGGTTCACCTGGATGAGCCGGACCACCACCGGGCCCGCCACGGTCGGCTTCTGCCTGCTCGGCCTGGCGATCGGCGCCGCCGTCGGCCTGGTGGTGCGCCGGGTGGTGGCCTCGATGGCCGTCACCGCCGTGCTCACCGTGGGCCTGCGGCTGGCGGTGGACCAGCTGCGCTACCTGTTCGCCCCGGCGCGGGAGGCGGTCGCCCCGGTCAACCTGACCGTCCTGCCACCCAAGTCCGGCCTGGTCACCCGGCTGCTCCAGGTCGACTTCCCGGCGCACTCCCCGCTGGAGTCGGACATCGTGGACCGGGGCTACCGCACCGTCGACGGGATCTCGGTCACCGAGCTCTACAACTGGCAGCCCAGCATGATGGAGGACGGCCGGCTGCTCTGCATGGACCCGGGCTGCCAGGCCCACCCGGACACCATCGACCGGGCCTACGTGCTCTTCCACCCGCCGGCCCAGCAGTGGCCGATGCTCTGGACCCAGACCGGGCTCTGCCTGGTGGCCGCCGCGCTGCTGGTCGGCTTCTGCTTCCTCTGGGTGCGCCGGGTGCGCTGAACGTCCGACGGACCGTCAGGAGGCCGGGGCCCCGGATCGGGGCCCCGGCCTCCTCGCGTCAGGTCCGCCGCCGCGTCACTTCTGCTGCCAGGAGCGCCAGAGCGCCGCGTACGCGCCGTCCCGGGCGACCAGCTCCTCGTGGCTGCCCAGCTCGGTCAGCCGGCCGTCGGCCATCACCGCCACCCGGTCCGCGTCGTGCGCGGTGTGCAGCCGGTGAGCCACCGCGATCACCGTGCGGCCCTTGAGCACCGCCGCCAGGGCCCGCTCGGTGGCCCGGGCCGCCGTCGGGTCGAGCAGCGCGGTGGCCTCGTCCAGGATCACGGTGTGCGGATCGGCCAGCACCACCCGGGCCAGCGCGAGCTGCTGGGCCTGGGCGCCGTTCAGCCGGTGGCCGGACGGGCCGAGCTCGGTGTCCAGACCGTCCGGCAGCCCGTGCGTCCAGCCGACCGCCGCCAGCGCCTCGGCCAGCTCCCGGTCGTCGGCGGCGGGCGCGGCGATCCGCAGGTTGTCCCGCAGGGTGCCGAGGAAGACGTGGTGCTCCTGGGTGACCAGCACCACCTCGCGGCGCAGCAGCTCCGGGTCCAGGTCGGCCACCGGCACGCCGCCGACCAGCACCGAGCCGCCGCTCGGCCGGTCCATCCCGGCCAGCAGCCGGCTCAGCGTGGTCTTGCCGGAGCCGGACGGGCCGACCACCGCGAGCCGCTCCCCCGGACGGACCGTCAGGTCGACCCCGTGCAGCACGTCCTGGCCGCCCTCGTAGGCGTAGCGGACGCCGCTGACCTCGATCCCCTGGTGGGCCGGGCGGGCGTCCGTCCCGGTGCCGGCGGCGGCGTCCTCGGCCAGGGCGGTGGCGACGCCCTCGACCCGGGCGAAGGAGGCGGCGCTGCTCTGCAGCTGCTCCAGCCGCAGCATGATCGTGTCGAGCGGGTCGACCAGCCGCCGCAGGTAGAGCGCGCAGGTGACCACCGCGCCGATGCCCACCGAGCCGTTGGCGTGCAGGGCTCCACCGACCAGCAGCACGGCGGTCACCGGGGCCACGTAGGAGGTGTCCACCATCGGGAAGAAGAAGCTGCGCAGCAGCAGGGTGCGCAGCCGGGCCACCCGGGAGGTCTCGATCGCGCTCTCCATCGCGGCCGTGCGGCGATCCTCCAGGCCGAGGGCCTCGACCGTCCGGGCGCCGGCGGCGGTGGTGCCGAGCACCTCGGCGACGGCGGAGTTGGCGGCGCCCTCGTCCAGGTAGGCGTCCCGGGCCCGGGCCAGGTACCAGCGGGCGGCGAACCAGAGGCCGGAGAGGGTGAGCACGCTGCAGGCCCCGAGCAGCGGGTCTACCAGGAAGATCGCGACCAGGATGAACAGCCCCTGGAAGATCCCCACCGCCATCTCCGGGACGACGTCCCGCAGGGTGGAGCCGACGGCCGCGACGTCGGTGGTGCCACGGGTCGTCAGATCGCCCGTCCCGGCCCGCTCCACCACGGTCGGCGGCAGGGCCAGCACCCGGTCCACCAGCTGCTCGCGCAGCCGGGCGGCGGTCCGTTCGGCCACCTTGTAGCCCTGGTGGACGGCCTGACGGGTCAGCAGGAGCTGCACCACGCCGCAGACCACCACGGCCAGCGCCAGCCGGTCCACCTCGGCGACCCCGCCGCCGGCCACCACCCGGTCGACGATCCGGCCGAGCAGCCAGGGGCCGGCCAGGCCGACCGCGGCGGCCAGTCCGTTGAAGGCGATCACCGTGCCGAGCGCCCGGCCGTCCTGGCGCAGCAGCGCTCCGGCCGCCTGCCGGGTCCGACGGGGCGAGGCGATGGGCAGGGCATGGTCGGCGCTCATCGGGCGGCCTCCTCGGTGACGGCGGCGGCGGTGACGGCGGCGGTGGTGGTGGCGGTACGGGGTGCGGGCAGGTCCGCCACTCCGTAGGACGCGTCCGCCGCGGGCTCCTCCTCGTCGCGGGCCACCAGGGCCCGGTACGCCGGTGCCGTGCGCAGCAGTTCGCGGTGGGTGCCGGTGGCCGCGACCCGGCCGTCCACCAGGTGGAGCACGGTGTCGGCCAGGTCGAGCAGCAGCGGAGAGCTGCTGATCACCAGGGTGGTGCGCCCTGCCCGGAAGGCGCGCAGGCCGGCCGCCATCGCCGCCTCGGTGTGGGTGTCCACCGCGGAGCTGGGCTCGACGGCTATCAGCACCTCGGGCTCGGCGATCAACGCCCTTGCCAGGCGCAGCCGTTGGCGCTGGCCGCCGGAGAGGTTGCGGCCCTCGGAGCGGATCGGCGAGTCCAGTCCGCCGGGCAGTCCGCGCAGCACGTCCAGTGCCGAGGCGGCCTCCAGGGCGGCCAGCAGCTCCTGGTCCTGCGGTTCCCGGCGGCCCGCCAGCACCTCGCGCAGCGGCCCGGCGAAGAGCGCCGCCTCGTTGTCGGCCAGCACGATCCGCCCGCGCACGGCGCACAGCGCGTACTCCTCCAGCGGGCGGCCGTCCCAACTGCCGCCCGGCTCCCCGGGATCGGCGAACCGGGCCAGCCGGTCGGCCACCGCGAGCGCCTCGGCGGTGCCGTCGGCGGCGAGCACCGTCAGGCGGCCGGGGGCGAGTTCGACGCCGGAGAGCTCGTCCCGCAGCGGGGCGGGCCCGGCCGGGGCCGGGGTGGCCGCGCCGTCGGGGCGGGGCTCCAGCCGCAGGAAGTCGACCGTCCGGCGGGCGGCGACCAGGGCCCGGGTGAGGTCCCGGCCGCCCTCGATCAGGAAGTAGACCGGCACGGTGAGCGCCGCCGTGTAGCCGTAGACGGCCACCAGCTCGCCGACCGTGATGGAGCCCTCGGCCGCCATCCGGGCGGAGACCCAGGTCACCGCGCCGAGGAAGAGCAGCGGCAGGCCGCTGCCGAGCGCCTCGATCCAGCTGGCCACCCGGCCGACCCGGAAGCCGTCCGCCATCAGCCGCCCGGACTCCCGGGCGTACCTGGCCGCGAACTCCTCCTTGCCGCCGAGGCCGTTGAGCACCCGCAGGCCGCCGCTCAGGTCCTCGAACCGGGCGGTCACCTCGCCCTGCCGCTCCCGGTACCCGGCCTCGGCCTTCTGGACCCGGGCCAGCAGCGGGCCGATCAGCACGGCCAGTGCCGGGACGCCGAGCAGCACCAGCAGGGCCAGCAGCGAGGAGATCCGCAGCAGCTGACCGGCCACCAGCAGGTAGGCGACCAGGGCGCCGACGCCGGGGCCGGAGAAGGTGAGGGTCTGGCTCATCCGCTGCACGTCGGAGACGCCGATGGTCACCACCTCGCCGGTGGCGGTCTGCCGGGGCAGTTCACCGCCGAGCCGGACGGCCTGACGGACCACCACCCGGGTGGTGCGGAAGGTGGCGTCCATCCGGACCTTGGTCATGGTGCGGTGCCGGTAGGCGCCGATCACCGAGTTGACCGCCCCGACCACCAGGAAGGCCAGGGCCCAACCGACCAGCGCCGCGGTGCTGCCCGCCTTCAGGCCGTCGTCCACCGCCCGGGAGAGCGCGTACGGCATCATCGTCAGCGCCCCGAGCCACACCGAGCTGTAGAGCGCACCGGCCGTCACCCGCCACGGCTGGCTCGCCACCAACCACCACAGGTACCGCCCCGCACCGCGCACGTCCGGTTCCCCCGGACCAGTTCTCTCGACCGTCACCACGGCACCCTAGCCACCCGGCCACCCGCCGTGCCTTCGAATTCCGTACCGAAAGCACAACGCCTGACCTGCGACGGAACGGGACCGCCCGGTGGGACGCGGCCCGTCAGCCGTCCAGCAGCTGCCCGCCGACCCGCGCCCGGGCCGGGGCCAGCTCGGCCTCCACCTTCTCCTGTTCGATCCGGCCGAAGGCCACCGGGCGCCCCTCGACCGGACGGGCGAGCAGCGCGATCCGCAGGTGGGTCGGCGGGTGGGTGGCGTCCACGGCGGCGAACTCGTGGGCGCCGAGCCGCAGTCGGCGCTCCCGCTCGCGCGGGGTGAGTCCGCCGGCCAGCCCGGCCAGCTCGGTCCAGAGCCCGGCCACCGCCTGGCCGCCCTCGCCCCGCCCGGGACGGCTGGTCCGCAGCCGCGACCGGTTGCGGATCCGGGTCACCGCGGTCTCGACGGTCGGTTCCAGCAGCATCGCGGCGAGCATGTCCTTCGCGACGGCGGGCGAGGTGACGGCGGCGGCCAGCCGGTCCGCCCGGTACTCGGCGCCCTGGCCGGAGCGGCTGGTCAGCCGGTCCATCAGGAGGAGCAGACGCTCCGTCAGGAGCTGCAGCAGCAGCCTGGGCACCAGCAGCAGGGCCTGGACCAGGTTGACCAGGCCGTCCTCGGCGGGCGTCTCGTCGTCCAGGGTCAGCAGGTGCCACTCCGCAGGGCCGACAGGGCCGAGTGCAGCCAGAGCCCGCGCCGGTGGTCCCCGCTGACGTCGTGTCCGAACTCGTGGCCGAGCAGGGCGACCCGCTCCGGTGCGGACAGCACCGCCCAGAGCGGCAGTCCGATCTCCAGCACGCTGCGGCGGCGCAGGCCGACCCGGCCGAAGGAGGCGTTGAACTCGTCGGTGACCCGGATGTGGTCCACCGGCCGGGCGCCGACCGCCGCGGCGACCCGGTCGGCCAAGGCGTACAGCTGGGGTGCCTCGGCGCGGGTGAGGAAGGATTCGTCGGCCCTGATCCGGCCGAACCTCGGGCGCAGCAGGAATCCGATCAGCAGGCCCAGGCAGCCGGCCAGCCGCATCGGGAGGGTCCCGGTCACCACCCACCAGAGCGAGCCCAGCACCACGGTCAGCGTCACCAGGTGCACCGCGCCCGCCAGGGCCGCGGCGATCAGCCAGCTCCGGTCGTGCACCGTGCCGTCACCGGCCTCCAGCGACCGGTACAGCCGCTCCGTCCGCTGCCGCACCGCCTGCTCGCGGCGCTCCTCGCGGGCCCGCTGCCGCGCCGCCCGGCGGCGGCGCTTCGCCGACCGGTCCGGCTCCGGCCGGGGTGGCACCAGGTTCCACTCGCAGGCGTGGCACCAGACCGGGAAGCGGTCGTCGGCGGGGAGCTCGGTCGTGCAGCTCGGGCAGCTGGTTGCTATGGACACGGACCAGGATGATGCCAGAGCCCCTTCCCCGGTCGCCTCCGGTTTTCCCGTCCGGCCTCCCACCCTCTCGCCCGGTCGGCGACACACCGCCGACGGCACTGGCCCGGGTGGCCCGGCGGCCGCAGGATGGGGCCCGTAGCGGGTGGTCCGAGGACAGCGGTTCGAGGACAGCGGTTCGAGGAGAGCGGGGCAGGGATGCCGGGCGAGGCGGAGCAGTACGACGTGGTGGTCCTCGGCGGGGGGCCGACCGGCGAGAACCTCGCCGACCGGGTCAGGGCGGCGGGGTTGAGCACGGTGCTGGTGGAGAGTCAGCTGATCGGCGGCGAGTGCTCGTACTGGGCCTGCATGCCGAGCAAGGCGCTGCTGCGCCCGGCCCACGCGCTGGCCCACGCCCGGGCCCTGCCGGGCGCGCGGGAGGCGGTGACCGGGGAGCTGGACGCGGCGGCGGTGCTGGCCCGTCGGGACGAGTTCACCTGGCACTGGCACGACGACAGCCAGGTGACCTGGCTGCGGGAGACCGGGATCGACCTGGTCCGGGGCCACGGCCGGCTGGCCGGGGAGAGGCGGGTGGAGGTGGAGACGCCGGACGGCACCCGGGTGCTGACGGCCCGTCACGCGGTGGCGGTCTGCACCGGCTCGCGCGCCTCGCTGCCGCCGGTGCCGGGGCTGGCCGAGGCCCACCCGTGGACCAGCCGGGACGCCACCAGCTCGGCCAAGGTGCCGGGCCGGCTGGCGGTGGTCGGCGGCGGGGTGGTGGCGGTGGAGATGGCCACCGCCTGGCGGGCGCTCGGCTCGCGGGTCACCCTGCTGGTGCGCGGCGGCACGCTGCTGGACCGGATGGAGCCGTTCGCCGGTGAGCTGGTGGCGGACGGACTGCGGGCCGCCGGGGTGGACCTGCGGCTGGGCACCGAGGTGGTGCGCCTGGCCCGGCAGGGCACGGAGGTGACGCTCACCCTGGCCGACGGCTCCTCGGTGGCGGCGGACGAGGTGCTGTACGCCACCGGCCGGGCGCCGCGCACCGACGACCTCGGGCTGGCCGGCGTCGGGCTGGAGCCCGGCAGCTGGCTGACGGTGGACGACTCCTGCCTGGTGACGGACGTGCCGGGCGGCTGGCTGTACGCGGCCGGGGACGTCAACCACCGGGCGCTGCTGACCCACCAGGGCAAGTACCAGGCCCGGATCGCGGGCGCGGCCATCGCCGCCCGGGCGGCGGGCGAACCGATCGACACCTCCCGCTGGGGCGCGCACGCGGCGAGTGCGGACACCGCCGGGGCGCCGCAGGTGGTCTTCACCGAACCGGAGGCGGCGGCGGTCGGCCTGAGCCTGGCCGAGGCGGAGCGGGCCGGGCTGCGGGTGCGCGCGGTCGACCAGGAGCTGGGCTCCGTCGCGGGCGCCTCGCTCTACGTGGACGACTACCGGGGGAAGGCCCGGTTGGTGGTGGACCTGGACCGGGGCGTGCTGGTCGGCGCGACCTTCGTCGGCCCCGGGGTGGCGGAGCTGCTGCACTCGGCCACCGTCGCGGTGGTCGGCGAGGTGCCGGTGGCCCGGCTCTGGCACGCCGTCCCGGCGTACCCGACGGTCAGCGAGGTCTGGCTGCGCCTGCTGGAGGCGCTCCGCGACTCCGCGGACTGACCGTCCTACCAGCCCATCTGACGACCTATCACCCTCCGGGGTGGCGGTCCTCCGTATCCGGAGGACCGCCGATTGCTTCGTGTGCTACCCAAGGACTGCACGGCCCCGCCGACCCGTCAGCCCCAGGAGCACCCATGGACCGTCCGGACCGCACCCCGGACCGCATCCGAGAGCACGCCCCCGACCGCCGTGCCTTCCTCGGCCTGGCCGGGGCGGTCGCCGCCACCGCCACCCTGGCCCAGGTGATGACCGGGGCCGCCCCGGCCACCGCCGCCACTCCCCCGCGCCGCTCCCCCGGCCGGGCCGGCGAGGGGCGGACGGTGGCGGTGCTCGGCGCGGGCCCGGCCGGGCTGGCCGCCGCCCTCCGGTTCGGCCGGGCCGGGTACCGGGTGACGGTGCTGGAGGCCCAGGGCCGGGTCGGCGGACGCACCCTCACCGCCCGCCCGGGGGACCGGATCACCGAGTCCTGGGCCGACGGCTCCACCCGCTCCCTGACCTGCCAGTTCGACGAGGGCCTCTACCTCAACCTCGGCGCCGGCCGGATCCCCTACCACCACCAGCGGGTGCTGGAGTTCTGCCGCACCCTCGCGGTCCCGCTGGAGCCGTACGTCCACACCAGCACGGCCAACCTGTTCCAGACCGACGGCAGTTGGCAGGGCACCCCGAAGCCCAACCGCCGGATCGCCAACGACACCCGCGGGTACGTCGCCGAGCACCTGCACAGGGCCCTGGAGCGGGGCGACCAGAGCACCGACGGGCTGACGCCCGCTCAGCGGGAGCGGTTCGCCGAGCTGTTGGTGGAGTTCGGCGCCCTCGCCCCGGAGGACCGCCGCTACCACGGCTCCACCCGCTCCGGCCTGGCCGTCCGCCCCTCCGTCCCGCAGCAGGAGGAGCCGGTCGACCCGCTCGCGCTGGCCGATCTGCTCGGCAGCCGCTTCTGGGAGCACGGCTTCTACCAGGACAGCGAGCTGCACTGGCACACCACCTCGTTCCAGCCGGTCGGCGGCATGGACTCGATCTGGCGGGCGGCCGCCGCCGCGCTGCCGGCCGGCGTGCTCAAGCTCGACTGCCCGGTGCACAGCATCCGCCTGGACGGCGACGGGGCGGTGGTCGGCTGGACCGAGGGCGGCACCGAGCGGCAGCAGCGCTTCGACCACTGCCTGAGCAACGTCCCGCTGCCGGTGCTCCACCGCCGGGTCACCCTGACCGGCGTCACCGAGGACTTCCGCACCGCCGTCCGGGACACCCCGTTCGCCCCCGCCTGCAAGGTCGGCTGGCAGGCCAACCGGCGGTTCTGGGAGTCCGAGCGGTACCAGATCTACGGCGGCATCAGCTGGATCGACCACGAGGTCCGGCAGATCTGGTACCCCTCCAACGACTACTTCTCCGCCACCGGGAAGGGCACCCTGACCGGGGCCTACAACTCCTACGGGACGGCCGAGACCTTCGGCGACCGCTCCCACGAGGAGCGGATCACCAGTGCCAGGTCGGCCGCCGCCCGACTGCACGACGAGTTCGCCTCGACCACCGTGGTGCCGGGCGAGCTGGCACTCTCCGTCGCCTGGCACAAGGTCCCGCACCAGCTCGGTGCCTGGGCCGACTGGCGCCCGGCCGACCCGTCCCACAAGCACCTCTACACCACCCTGATGTACCCCCAGGGCGGGGACGCCTTCCTGGTGATCGGCGACCAGGTCTCCGCCCTGCCCGGCTGGCAGGAGGGCGCGTTGATGTCGGCCGAGTGGGCGTTCGAACTGCTCACGGGCGAACGGCGGGCGGCCCGGGTGCCCGCACGTCGCGTGCCGGACTCCCGGGCCCTCACCACCGGCGGGCTCTGACCTCAGCCCCGGACCGCCCCTGACCTGCCGTCAGGAGAAGCTGACCGCCGCGTCCATCTCCCACATCAGCACCTCGGCGCCCGCCGCCCCGGCGGTGATCCGCTGCCCCTCGGCGGCACTGATCCGGGCGGCGTCGCCCTCGTGCAACAGGCCGGTGCCCTCCAGGGCGACCTCGCCCCTGGCCACGAAGAGGTGGACGAACGGCGCGGTGGCCGTGCCCACGGTCTCCTCCGGGCGCAGCCGGGCCACGTGCAGCGCGGCGTGCTTCTGCCGGATGCCGATCGCCCGCTGGTTGGCGTGCTTTCCCATCCCGGACGCGAGGGTGGCCCAACCGCCCTGGTCCAGCTGGTCGTTGATGTCCAGCTGCTCGTAGCCGGGGGCGATCCCGGCGGCGTCCGGGATGACCCACATCTGGACGAAGCGGACCGGGTCCCGGTGCTCGGGCTGCCCGGTGAGCGTCCAGGAGTCGTTCTTCTCGCTGTGCAGGATCCCGGCGCCCGCGCTCATCCGCTGGGCCAGGCCCGGGTAGATGACGCCGTTGTGCCCCTCAGAGTCCTGGTGCACCAGGCCGCCCTCCAGCACCCAGGTGACGATCTCCATGTCCCGGTGCGGGTGGGTGTCGAAGCCGGTGCCGGGGGCGACCACGTCGTCGTTGGAGACCAGCAGCAGGCCGAAGTGGGTGTTGGCCGGGTCCCAGTGCCGGGAGAAGGAGAAGGAGTGGCGGGAGTCCAGCCAGCCCGCCTCGGTGTGGAAGCGGTCGGCCGCGCGGCGGACGTCGGTCATGGTGGCCATCGGTACTGCTCCTCTCGCGTTCTTGTTGAATCATAAACCATCGACCGTTCTCCCCGATTCCCGGCGCGCTGACGTGCGGCCACCCTCCACCCGGAGCAGACTGGCGCCGCCAACGACCTCACCCCCAGGTGGTACGCCATGACCGAGTCACTGCTGGCCGTCGGAACGCAGAAGGGCCTCTTCCTGGGCCGCAGCCGCGACCGCCGCGAGTGGGACTTCACCGGCCCGCACTTCGCCATGAACGCGATCTACTCGGTGGCCGTGGACCGCCGCCCGGCCCGCCCGCGCATCCTGGTGGGCGCCGACAGCAGCCACTGGGGCCCGTCCGTCTGGTGGTCCGACGACCTCGGCGCGAACTGGCACGAGCCCTCCACCCCGGCCGTCCGCTTCCCCGAGCACACCGGCACCTCGCTGGAGCGCGTCTGGCAGCTCCACCCGGCCGGCGAGGAGGCCCCCGGCGTGGTCTACGCGGGGACCCAGCCGGCCGCCCTGTTCCGCTCCGAGGACGGCGGCGAGAGCTTCGCGCTGGACGAGAACCTCTGGTCCCACCCGCAGCGCTCCGAGTGGGCGGCCGGCTTCGGCGGCCAAGGGCTGCACACCGTCCTGACGGACCGTCGGGACCGGGAGGCCGTCACTGTCGCGGTCTCCACCGGCGGGGTCTACCGCACCACCGACGGCGGCAAGAGCTGGCAGCCCTCCAACACCGGCATCCGGGCCTCCTTCCTCCCGGACGAGTACCCCGAGTTCGGCCAGTGCGTGCACAAGGTCGCCGCCGATCCGGCCGACCCGGACCGCCTCTACCTGCAGAACCACGGCGGGGTCTACCGCAGCGACGACGGCGGCGGCCACTGGCAGGACATCGGCACCGACCTCCCCGCCACCTTCGGCTTCGGCCTGGCCGCCCACCCGCACCACGGCGGCACCGCCTACCTCTTCCCGCTCGACGCCGACTACGCCCGCCTCCCGGTGGACCGCCGCTGCCGCGTCTTCCGCACCACCGACGCGGGCTCCACCTGGCACCCCCTGGCCACCGGCCTGCCCGGCGAGGACCACTACGGCGTGGTCCTGCGCGACGCCCTCTGCACCGACGACGCCTCCCCGGCCGGCGTCTACTTCGGCAACCGCAACGGCGAGGTCTACGGCTCCGCCGACGAGGGCGAGAGCTGGCGGCTGCTCGCCTCCCACCTCCCGGACGTGCTCTGCGTGCGCGCCGTCACCCTCCCCTGAGCTCGCAGCTGCGAGCCTGACGACCCGTCATGCTCGCACCTGCGCAACCCATCTGACCTGCACCGACACCCATCTAGACTGGTCGTGGCACGACCCGGGCGGACCGTCTCCGCATCCCCGTCGAGAAGCAAGGCATCCCATGTCGCTCAGCATCCGCAACCAGCTCACCGGCACCGTCGCCGAGGTCACCACCGGCGCCGTGATGGCCACCGTCAAGGTCCGCCTCGCGGGCGGCCAGGACCTGACCGCGGCGATCACCGTGGACGCCGTCAAGGAGCTCGGCCTGGCCGAGGGCAGCGCCGTGCGCGCCCTGGTGAAGTCCACTGAGGTCGCCCTCGCCACCGCCCCGGTGGCCGGTCTGAGCATCCGCAACCAGCTGGCCGGCACCGTCACCGAGGTCACCACCGGCCCGGCGATGGCCGGCGTCAAGGTCTCCGTCGAGGGCGGCGAGCTGACCGCCGCGATCACCGCCGACGCCGCGGCCGACCTCGGCCTCGCGGCCGGCTCGACCGTGGTCGCCCTGATCAAGTCGACCGAGATCTCCCTCGCCACCGCCTGATCCACCGCACTCCCGCCGAGGGGCCCGTCCGCGCGACACCGCGCCGGCGGGCCCCTCGGTACGTCAGGGCGTCAGGGGATCCGCGCGGGTCAGCGGTCGGCGGCGCGCAGCCGGGCGCTGACGGTGCCCAGGCCCTCGGCCAGCACCGCCAACTGCTCCCGGGTGAGCAGGTCGATCAGGGCCGCGCGGACGGTGGCGACGTGGCCCGGGGCGACCTCGCGCAGGACCTGCCAGCCGTGCTCGGTGAGCTCGGCGAAGACGCCGCGCACGTCGCTGAAGCAGGAGCGGCGGCCGACCAGCCCGGCCTTCTCCAACTGGGTGATCTGGTAGGTGAGGCCGCTCTTGGAGGTGACCAGGCGGTCGGCCAGGTCGGTCATCCGGAGCGAGCGGCCGGGGGCCTCGGAGAGCTGGCTGAGGATCTCGTACTGGGTGTGGGACAGGCCCGCGCTCTCCTTGAGCTGCTGCTCCAGGCGGCGTTCGACCAGATTACTGGCGACCACGAAGCCCCGCCAGGCGGCCATCTCTTCATCGTCCAACCATCTGGGCTCGTCCATACCGCCGATTCTATCGGTTGTTCAAATTCGAACCAAGGTGTACCGTGAGGTATGTCAGGTTCAAATTTGAACCACTTCGGAGGAGGAGCTCCCCATGCCGGTCCGTCGCCTGAACCACGCCGTGCTCTACGTCCGCGACGTGGCCCGTTCGGTCGCCTTCTACACCCACGCCTTCGGCTTCAAGGTCGACGTCGAGATCCCCGGCCGGGCCGCCTTCCTGAGCGCCGAGGACACCCTAAACGACCACGACCTCGGCCTCTTCGCGGTCGGCGAGCAGGCCCCCTCCCCCGCCCGGGGCAGCGTCGGGCTCTACCACCTGGCCTGGGAGGTCGGCACGCTCGGCGAGCTGGCCGAGATCGCCACCCGGCTGAGCGACACCGGCTCGATCGTCGGCGCCACCGACCACGGGGTCTCCAAGTCCTTCTACGCCAAGGACCCGGACGGCATCGAGTTCGAGGTCATGTGGCGGGTGCCGCGCGAGCAGTGGCCCTCCGCCGAGGAGGGGGCCGGGATGCGCTCGCTCGACCTGCACGCCGAGCTGGCCCGCTGGGGCGCCGACCTCAGGACCGGCGCGGCGGCCGGCTCCGCCACCTGACGGACCGTCCGCAGACCGCGGCGGGGCCCGGCCGGATCACCGGCCGGGCCCCGCCGACGTGTGCTCAGGCTCCGTTCACCGGGGCTCAGAAGCCCATCGCGTCGCCGCCGACCGCGAAGGCGTCGTCGCAGAGGGACTCGGCGTCGCCGCCGACCGCGGCCGCCGGGCCCTCGGCCCAGGCGTCGCCGCCCACGGCACCCGCGAACTCGCCGCCCTTGGCGTCGCCGCCGACCGCACCGGCCTCGCCGCCGCCCATGGCGTCGCCGCCCACCGCGCCCGCGTCACCGGCGGCGTCGACGTCACCGCCGACCGCCATCGCGGCGCCATCGCCCACGGTCACGGCGTTGCCGCCGACGGCCAGCGAACCGTGCGAGTGGCGGCAGTGGCCGTGGGCCGAGGCCACACCCGCGCCCATGACGAGGGCACAGCCGCAGATGGCGGCGGCAGCGGTGATCTTGGCAAGAGTCGTACGCATGATGATGAAGTCCTCCGAGGTCGGTACGGGACTCCACCTGAATCGGCAGTCCCCGCCCGCCCCATGAGCCCCCGTCACCCGCCCGGCGGAGCGATCACCCCCGGCACCACCCGCACGAGTGCGCCGGAGCTCCCCCAGCCGCCGTACGCGCCTCCCCGGCGCCGGTGCTCAGTGCTGCCACGGGCGGCTCTCCCCCGGACGGACCTCGGCGGCGAAGTCGTCGGCCACCTGGGCGATCACCGCCCGGCCCTCGATCCGGGTCAGCCAGTGGAGCGGGAGGCGGACGTCACCGTGGTGGGCGCCCAGCAGGTTCCCGGCGATGGAGCCGGTGGAGTCGCTGTCGCCGGAGTGGTTGACGGAGAGCAGGAAGGCGGCCTCGATCGGGGTGCGGGCCGGCGAGGGGTCGCAGACGGTGGGGCCCTGGCCGTAGCTGTAGCTCTGCGGACGCGTCCGGGCCAGCACCGCGTACACCCCGATGGCCAGCGCCTCCTCCGCCACCCAGCCCTGGCCGAGCCGCTCCAGCTGCTCCGCGCTCGCCTCGCCCTCCTCCGCCAGGTCGACCGCCCGGCGCAGCGCGGTGGAGGTCTCCTGGTGCCCGGGGTAGCGGGCCAGCAGCTCCAGGGTGCGGAGCACCGAGCCCGGCAGGGACTCGCCGTCCAGCAGGAAGCTGATCATCGCGGCGAAGGCCCCCGCCGCGTAGTAGCCGGTGGGGTGGCCGTGGGTGATCTGCGCGCAGTTGGCGGCCAGTTGGAAGGAGTGCTCGGCGCCCTGCAGGGTGAAGCCGAACGGCGCCGAGCGCATCACGGTGCCGCAGCCCTTGGAGTCCGGGTTGACCGGGCCGGGGATGCCGGTGAGCTTCGCGTAGGGGTGCGGGGCCTGCGGGGTGCGCAGGCCGGAGAGGCAGGCGTTGCCGGGGGCGCGGCGGGCGTAGAGCCAGGGCTGCTGCCGCAGCTCGCCGACCCGGTGCCGCAGGCCCTCGGCCGGGGGCGGGGCCGGAAAGTCCTGGGTGTCCAGCCAGCGCAGGTAGGCGTCCAGCACCAGCTCGCCCTCGGCCCCGGTGATGCCCCGGTCCCGGGCCCGGCGGTAGCCGTTCAACCGGCCCTCGGCACTGAACAGCGTCATCTGGGTGTCGTCGGTGATCCGGCCGGTCACGCCCTCGTGGTCGGGCAGCAGCCCGGTGACCCCGGCCGGGCCGTGTTCGGCCCGGATCCGGTCCAGCGAGTGGAACTCCACCGGGTTGCCCAGCGCGTCCCCGATCGCTCCGCCGAGCAGGCAGCCCCGCAGCCGGGAACGGTAGGCGGTCAGTTCGGCCCAGGACGCTTGCTGCACCTGATGGCTCCTCAGTCGGGCGGATTCGGGCGGATGTTCTGGTTGAGCCGGAACAGGTTACCCGGGTCCCAGGCGCGCTTGAGCTCCCGCAGCCGGCGGTACTTCGCCTCGCCGTAGGCCTCCCGGACGCGCTGCTCGCCCTCCTCCATCAGGAAGTTGACGTAGACGCCGGTGTGGTGCGGGGCGAGCGCCTGCCAGAGACCCCGGGACCAGGCCCGCTCCTCCTCGAAGCCCTCGGGGCCCGCGGTGGTGGCGTTGATGTTGAAGGTGTGCCCGGCGCCGCGGCCGCTGAAGGCGGTCTCGTCCTCGCCCACCCGGGCGATGGCACCGCCGAGTTGGAAGATCGGGAAGCTGGTGAGCGGCGAGGCGATCCGCGCCGCGTGCTCGGCGGTCACCTCGATCACCTCGTCGGAGAGCCGGGCCACGTCGCAGGACTTGAAGTAGTACCAGCGCCCGGCCGGGAAGGACGGGTCCAGCGAGGCCTGGTGCTCCAGGTAGGGCTTGGGGCGGCACAGGTCGGCGGCCGGCGGGCCGAAGCGGCGCAGCGGGCGCAGCACCCGCTCGCCCTCCTCCGGGTCGCCGGCCCAGCAGCACATCACCACCACGACCCGCTGCCCGGTCAGTTCGGGCGGCAGCTCCGGCAGTGGGGGCGCGGTGCGGTGCACCACGGCGGTGGTCAGCTCGTCCGGCGCCTCCTCGATCCACTCCCGGTAGAAGCGGAGCAGCCGCGCCGAGTCGGCCACCGGCCAGAACAGCGGCCCGGCCAGCACGGTCGGCCCGACCGGGTGCATCCGGTACTCGAACTCGGTGACCACCCCGAAGTTGCCACCGCCGCCGCGCAGCCCCCAGTACAGCTCCGGGTTCTCCCGGGCGTCGGCCCGGACCAGTTCGCCGGTGGCGGTGACCAGCTCGGCACCGAGCAGTTGATCGACCGTCAGTCCGTACTTGCGCATCAGCCAGCCGATCCCGCCGCCCAGCGTCAGCCCGGCCAGGCCGGTGTGGGTGACGATCCCGGACGGGACGGCCATCCCCAGCCGCTGGGTGGCCGCGTCCAGCTCGCCGAGCAGCGCCCCGGCCTGGGCGCGGACGGTGCGGGCCTCCTCGTCGACCGTGATCCGGCGCAGCCCGGAGAGGTCGATCACGATGCCGCCGTCGCAGAGCGACTGGCCGGAGAAGCTGTGCCCGCCGCTGCGGACCGCGACCGGCAGGCCTGCTCCGTCCTGGTGGCGGGCGGCCGCCCAGCGGACGGCGGCGGCCACGTCCGCCGGGTCGGCGCAGTAGGCGATCAGGGCGGGGCGCCGGTCGATCGAGCCGTTCCAGATCCGGCGGCCCTCCTCGTACTCCGGGTCTCCCGGCCGGACCAGCCGTCCTCGGAACCCGCGCCGCAGCGCGCTGACGTCCACCCGCGTACCGGTGTCCATCGGGCCTTCCCTCGCCGTTCCTCCCCCGCCGCCGTCCGGCCCCCACCGTCCCAGTCTGGCACCGGGCCCGGCAGCCGTCCCGGGAGGAGAATGGGAGCACCTTCCGTCACGACCGAGGAGGTGGTCGCCATGGGCGAGGCACGCGAGCTCATGGACCGCCTGACCGCTGCGGTGACCGGTACGGCCGACCTGGAGGCCCTCGGCGAGTGCTTCGCCGAGGACGTGGTCGGGTCCACCCCGGACCAGCCCGAACTCCGGGGGCGCAAGGCCCTGGTGGACTACTTCGGGGACATGACGGAGTCGGTCCCCGACGCCCGCTTCGAGGCGGTCACCGCGTACGAGGCCGGGGACACCGCGATCGACGAGGGCTACTACACCGGCCGCAACACCGGGCCGCTGACGATGCCGGACGGTTCGAAACTGCCGCCCACCCAGCGGGAGATCAGGATCCGCGGCTGCGACCTCGCCACCGTGCGGGACGGGCGGATCGTCGAGTACCGGCTCTACTTCGACCAGTTGGAGTTCATGTCCCAGCTCGGCCTGCTTCCCGAGGAGTGACGCGGGAGTCGGGCGGGAGGCACGCGGGAGTGACCCTCGGGGCTGGAGGGACGGTGTGCCGTTCGGGGTACGCCCTCTGGTCGGCGTGACGGTCGGCGCGGCAGAGTGTGCCCCATGCAGACTCCACTGACCGTGATGGACTTCCTCCGGCGGGCCGAGACGGTCTACGGCGACCGGATCGGGGTCGTCGACGAACCCCTCCAACCCGCCGATTCCTGGGGCGACCTGACGTACCGGCGGGTGGCCGAGCTGGCCCGTGCCCAGGCCGCCGGGCTGGACCGGCTGGGCATCGGGCCGGGTGAGCGGGTGGCGATCGTCTCCCACAACTCGGCCCGCCTGATGACCTCGCTCTACGGGGTGAGCGGGCACGGCCGCGTCCTGGTCCCGGTGAACTTCCGGCTGAGGGCCGAGGAGGTCGCCTACATCGTCGAACACAGCGGTGCCAGCGCCCTGTTGATCGACCCCGAGCTGGACGAGGCGCTGGCCGGCGTGGCGGTCAAGCACCGCTTCGTCCTGGGCGCGGAGAGCGACGCCCTGCTGTACGACTTCGACCGCGAGCCGGTGCGGTACGAGATCGCCGAGTCGGACACCGCGACGATCAACTTCACCAGCGGAACCACCGCCCGCCCCAAGGGTGTTCAGCTCACCCACCGCAACCTCTGGCTGAACGCGGTGCTGATGGGCCTGCACTTCGGCGCCAACGACCGCGACGTCTACCTGCACACCCTGCCGATGTTCCACGCCAACGGCTGGGGCATGCCGTTCGCCCTCACCGGCCTCGGCGCGCAGCACATCGTGCTGCGCAAGGTGGACGGCGCCGAGATCCTGCGCCGGATCGAGCGGCACGGCGTCACCTTCCTCTGCGGCGCCCCCGCCGTGGTGGCCTCGGTGCTGGCGGCCGCCGCCGAGTGGGACGGGCCGGTGCCCGGCCGGGACCGGGTCCGCATGATCGTCGCCGGGGCGCCGCCGCCCACCTCCGTGGTGCAGCGGGTGGAGGAGGAGCTCGGCTGGGAGTTCATGCAGATCTACGGCCTGACCGAGACCTCCCCGATCGCCACCGTCAACCGCGGCCGGGCCGAGTGGGACGACCTCCCGCCGCTGGAGCGGGCCGAGCGGCTGGTGCGGCAGGGGTCGCCCTCGATCGGCACCGAACTGCGGGTGGACGAGGAGGGCGAGGTGCTGATCCGCTCCAACACCGTGATGACCGGCTACTGGCAGCAGCCCGCCGAGACGGCGGAGGCGATCCGGGACGGCTGGTTCCACAGCGGCGACGGCGGCACCCTGACGGACGGGTACCTGACCGTCTCGGACCGGAAGAAGGACGTCATCATCACGGGGGGCGAGAACGTCTCCTCGATCGAGGTGGAGGACTGCCTCTACGCCCACCCGGCGGTGGGCGAGGTCGCGGTGATCGGCGTGCCGGACACCAAGTGGGGCGAGACGGTCAAGGCGCTGGTGGTCCGGCGCGACGGCGTGACCACCCCCGAGGAGGAGTTGGCCGCCGAGCTGATCGCCCACTGCAAGCAGCGGCTGGCCGGGTACAAGGCGCCGACCTCGGTGGAGTTCCGCACCGAACTGGCCCGGACCACGACCGGCAAGCTGCAGAAGTTCAAGCTCCGCGAGCCCTACTGGGCGGGACGCGACCGGCAGATCAACTGAGACCGACCGGCACCTGGTCACCCCGGGGCGCGGGGAACTGCGCGAGGCGGAGGGCCACTCACCCGCGACCGAGGCTCCATCAGCCAGTTGCACGTGCTGCCGTTCACCCCTCTCACCCCTCCGCAGCTCCCCTCCCCCTGGCCCACCCGCGCCGCCGCTTCCGCCCGCCGTTGAACCGAGGAGCCCTCCGTGGCCGATGCCACCGCCCTGTTGGACGACCTGCGCGACGAGACC
>NZ_JBVJLD010000005.1:69354-111356 GCF_055584905.1 Kitasatospora sp. NPDC088742
TGGCCCACCCGCGCCGCCGCTTCCGCCCGCCGTTGAACCGAGGAGCCCTCCGTGGCCGATGCCACCGCCCTGTTGGACGACCTGCGCGACGAGACCGAGTCGCTGGACGCCCTCGTCGCCCCGCTGGACGCCGCCGGGTTCGCGACCCCGACCCCCGCCGAGGGCTGGACCGTCGCGCACCAGATCTCCCACCTCGCCTGGACCGACCGGTGGTCGCTGCTGGCCTGCCGGGAGGGCGAGGAGTTCCAGGCCCGTTTCACCGACCTGCTGGCCACCGGTGACGACCCGGTGGAGGCCGGGGCCGCCGAGGGCGTCGGCGAGGCGCCCGCCGAACTGCTGTCCCGCTGGCGGGCCGGACGCGCCGACCTGGCCGAAGCCCTGGCGGAGGCCGCCGCCTCGGGGCGCCGACTCCCGTGGTTCGGACCGCCGATGAAGGCCCCCACGATGGCGACCGCCCGGCTGATGGAGACCTGGGCGCACGGCCAGGACGTGGCCGACGCGCTGGGCGTGGTCCGGGAGCCGACCGCCCGGCTGCGGCACGTGGCCCACCTCGGGGTGCGGACCATGGGGTTCGCGTTCGTCCTGCACGGCCTGCCGGCCCCGGAGGCGCCGGTCCGGGTGGAGCTGACCGCGCCGTCCGGCGAGCCGTGGACCTGGGGCCCGGACGGGGCCGCCGACTCGGTGCGCGGGCCCGCGCTGGACTTCTGTCTGCTGGTCACCCAGCGGCGCCACCCCGACGAGCTGGCCCTGCGGGTGGCGGGGCCGGTGGCCGAGGCCTGGCTGCCGATCGCCCAGGCCTTCGCCGGGAGCCCGGGGGCCGGTCGGCCCGCACCGGGCCGGGACTGACCGGGGCCGGCCTGACCTGACCCACCGTCAATTCACCCTGGCGAGCGATTTCATGTTTTACCAATTCATGGTGAAGTCTTTGCCATGAGGAAATACTTCGCACTCGCCGCCGCCACCGCCCTCCTCCTCCCGATCGCCGCCGCCACCCCGCCCGCCACGGCGGCGTCCGCGCCCCGGACGCCGCTCGGCGAGGTGGATTCGTTCTTCGCCGAGTACCGCCTCGCCGCCCTCGGCGAGATCGAGGAGTACCCGGCGGAGATCCGGGCCAAGGCGCTCCCGCCGCCGTTGAACGCGGAGTTGAGCGCCTGGTCCGCCACCCACGGCGGGGCCGACCCGGTCTTCCGGGAGCGGAACATCCCGCGCAGCTGGTCCCTGGACGAGCGCCCGTCGACGGCCGGCCCGCCGGGCGCCCGCACCGTCACGGTCACCGAGACCTGGTACGAAGGCGGCTCCCGCCGGGTCGTCTTCACCGTCCGCCTGCCCGACCTGCGGATCACCGCCATCACCGACCCGCCCACGCCCCCGCCCGGTACCTGACGTCCCGTCATCCAGCCCGGGGCCCGGAACCCGGAATCCGGAGCCCGGAATCCGGAGCCCTCCACCACGGTCGCCCGATCGAGTCCGGCCTCACCCCTGCGGGGGACAGTGGTTTGGCGCGTCCGGGCAGCCGTGGCCAGGCTGGTCGCCATGACCCTTCGCCGCCTGCTCCCCATCGCCCTCGCCCTGGCCGCCGCCTGCTGCTCCGCACCGGCCGTCGTCCCGGCCGAAGCCCGGCCGCTCGCCCCGCAACCTGCCAACTCCACCCTGGTCCTGACGGTCAGTGAGGGCGAGACCGTCTCCCCCACCCCCGACGACCGCACCACGCTGGACTGCTCGGCCCACCCCAGCGGCACCCACCCCGCCCCCGACGCCGCCTGCACGGCACTGACCGCGGCGGGCGGCGATCCGGACCGGCTGCGCGGGGCCGCCGGCACGCTCTGCACCGCGCTCTACTCCCCCGTCGCCGCCACCGCCGAAGGCGTCTGGGAGGGGTCTCCGGTCAAGTGGTCGCGGACCTTCGGCAACCGCTGCCAGCTGCACGCCGCAACCTCCCCCGTCTTCTGATCCCCCTCCTCTCCTCCCCTCCTCTCCCACTCGGCCCTCCCGCTCAGCCCGCGCTGCGGCCGCCCAGCACCAGCGCCGTCACCAGGCAGCCGAACCCGGCCGTGCCCGCCACCGTCCGCACGGTGTTCCACTTCACCCACGCCGTCTCGAACTGCTCCCGCACCGCACCCAGGTCCGGGACGTGGTCGAGCGAACCGGCCGCCGCCAGCTGGTCGTTGAGCGGCACGTTGGCCACGCCCGTGACCACCACCAGCACCGTGTACAGCACCGCCGCCGCCACCAGCCAGGGCAGCTGGCCCCGGTGGCCGGCCCCCAGGTGCAGCGCCACCGCCGCCAGCGCCAACACCAACGCCCCCATGAAGACCGTCAGGAACCACCCGTTCAGGATGGCCACGTTGATCCGTTGCATGGTCTCCACGAAGGTCCGGTCGTCCGCCTTCGCCAGCCCGGGCATCACCGAGCAGGTGTAGGCGAAGAACAGCCCCGCGCTGAGCCCCATCGTCACCGTCGCCGCCAGCAGCACCGCTGTCCTGAACCAAGCCATCGCGCTCTCCCCCGTACTTCCCGCTCCGTCGTTGCCTTCTGACCACCAGTCAACCGCCCACCACCCCGGCCGGACCATGGCCGCCCGGCTCTCCCGCATACGCGCGCGTCTACACTCGGCGCCCATGGACGCACTCGCCGGTCTGCTCTCCGGGCCCCGGGCCCGGGGCGCCTTCCTCCTCCGCTCCGTGCTCACCCCGCCCTGGTCGATCCGGATCCAGGACCGGGCCCCGCTCGCCCTGCTGATCCCCATCACCGGCACCGCCTGGGTGGTCCCCGACCCCGGGCACGGCACCCCCGTCCTCGTCGCACCCGGCGACGTAGCGGTGACGCGCGGCCCCACCCCGTACACCGTCGCCGACTCCCCCGACACCCCGCCCACCGTGCTGGTCCATCCCGACCAGACCTCCACCACCCTCGACGGCAGGCCGCTCTGCGACGAGCTCGACCAGGGCGTCCGCACCTGGGGCGAGACCCCGGACGGTCCCACCGTCCTGGTCTGCGGGACGTACCAGCTGCGCGGCGAGGTCAGCCGCAGCCTGCTCGACACCCTCCCGCCGCTGCTCTCCCTCCCCCTCGACTCACCCCTGACCACCCTGCTCGGCGAGGAGATCGGTCTCGACCGCCCCGGCCAGGACGCCGTCCTGGACCGACTGCTGGACCTGCTCCTGATCACCACCCTGCGCACCTGGTTCGACCGCCCCGACTCCGACGCCCCGCCCTGGTACCGCGCCCACACCGACCCCGTGGTCGGCCAGGCCCTCCGCCTGCTCCACTCCGACCTGGCCCGCCCCTGGACGGTCGCCGAACTGGCCACCACCGTCGGCGTCTCCCGCGCCGCCCTCGCCCGCCGCTTCACCGACCTGGTCGGCGAACCCCCGATGGCCTACCTCACCACCCGCCGCCTCGCCCTGGCCGCCGACCTCCTCCACGACCCCGCCGCCACCCTCACCGCCGTCGCCCACCAGGTCGGCTACTCCACCCCCTTCGCCCTCAGCACCGCCTTCAAGCGCGTCCACGGGATCAGCCCCACCGAACACCGAGCGGCCTCGTGACCTGCAGTGATAGCGCAGTATCGAACGAGTGACCGATTCTGGGAAAGTCGAACCCCGGCTTCCCCTTTTCGTTCGCTTGTTCGACAGTGGGTGGCATGGAGGCATCCCTGGCCGCTCTGGCACCCCGGCTCCAGCTCTCCCGTCCGGGGCAGCTGGTCCCGGTGCTGCCCGCGCTGGAGGGGCTCCTGCCGGAGCGCGGGCTGCGGCCGGGCGCGGTGGTGTCGGTGACCGGCGGCGGCACCGCGCTGCTGCTCGCGCTGGCGGCCGCCGCGTCGACCGGCGGCACCTGGTGCGCGGCGGTCGGCATCGAGGGCCTCGGCCTGCTCGCGGCGGCCGAGCTCGGCGTCGACCTGTCGCGCCTGGTGGTGGTCGAGGAGGCCGGCGACCAGTGGGCCCGGGTCGCAACGGCGCTGGCCGACGGCGTCGGGGTGCTGCTGCTGCGCCCGTCCGGCCGGGTCACGGCCCGGGTGGCGGAGCAGCTGACCACGGTGGCCAGGCGCGGCGGGTGCGCACTGGTGGTGTCCGGGGAGTGGCCGGGCGCCCGGGTCCGGCTGCGGGTGGCCGCCCGCTCCTGGGAGGGCGTCGGCCAGGGCCGCGGCCGTCTGCGGGCCCGTCGCCTGGTGGTGGAGGCCGGTGGCCGCGGGGCCGCGGCACGTGAACAGCGGCACGAACTCTGGCTGCCGGACCGGGAAGGCTCGGTCCGTACCGTCCACCCCGACGGCTCCGGCACCACGCACCACGGCGGCTCCGCCCACCACGGCGTGGCCGGCCCGCCGCCGCACGGCCCGCTGGCGGTGGTCTGAGATGGACCGGACCGCCGACGAGGCCGTTCCCCCTCGGGTGCTGGCCGTCTGGGTGCCGGACTGGCCGGTCGTCGCCGTCCTCGGCGCGGAGCCGGGGCCGGACCGGCTGGTCGTCGTGACCGAGGGCGGCCGGGTGCTGGCCGCCTCCGCCGCCGCCCGGCGCGGCGGGGTGAGGCAGGGTCAGAAGGTGCGCTCGGCCCGGTCGTTGGTGGCCGGCCTGGTGGTGCACGAGCGCCGGGCCGACGCGGAGGCCGGGCTGTTCGAGCCGGTGGCGGACGCGGTGGGGGTGCTGGCCGCCCGGCTGGAGGTGGTGCGCCCCGGGCTGCTGGCGCTGCCGGCCACCGGTGCGGCCCGGTACCACGGCGGTGAGGAGGCGCTGGCGGAGAAGGTGGTCGACGCGGTCGAGGCGGTCGGCCACGAGTGCCGGATCGGGATCGCCGACGGCCTGTTCGCGGCGCAGCTGGCGGCCCGGGCCGGGCGGGTGGTACCGCCCGGGGAGAGCGCCCGGTTCCTCGCGGGCATCCCGGTCTCGGAGTTGGCGGAGGCTTGGACCGACCGGCAATTGGGGGGTGGAGGAAGGAGCGGCAGCGAGGTGCGTGCCCCGGCGTCGCGACGCCGCCCTCCAATTGCCGGCCGGTCCAACCTGACCGATCTGCTGGGGCGGCTCGGCATCCTGACCATCGGTCAGTTCGCGGCCCTGCCGGCCGGTGGTGTCGCGGACCGCTTCGGCCGCAGCGGCCTGGCCGCGCACCGGCTGGCCCGGGGCCTGGAGGCCCGGCCGGTGGTGGCCCGCCCGCCCGGGGTGGAGTTGACGGTGGAGCAGCGCTTCGAGCAGCCGTTCACGCTGGTGGAGCCGTTGGTGTTCGCGGCCCGGACGCTGGCCGAGCGGCTGCACGCCGGGCTGGCCGGAGCGGGTCTGGCCTGCGGGCGGGTCGAGATCGAGGTCGAGTGCGCCGACGGGACGGGCGCGTCCCGGGCCTGGCGGCACGAGGGCCTGCTGTCCGTTGGCGCGGTGGCCGAGCGGGTCCGGTGGCAGTTGCTGGCGTGGCAGCAGCGGCAGTTGTTCGCCGAGGCGTCCGGTGGGGTGGTGGCGCTGCGGCTGGTCCCGGACGGTCTGGTGCGTGATCCGGGACGTCAGCTGTCCTTGGCCGACGGGGATCAGGAGGCCACCGAGCGGGTCGAGCGGGCGGTGGCCCGGGTGCAGGCCATCCTCGGCCACGCCGCGCCGGTCACCGTCGAGCTGAGCGGCGGCCGGGCCCCCGCCGACCGGGTGGTCCGCACCCCCTGGGGCGATGCCCACCAGGAGCGCCGCGCGGACGGGCCCTGGCCGGGCCGGCTGCCCGCGCCGTCCCCGACCGAGGTGCCGCCCGCCCCGGTGCCGGTGCGGCTGCTGGACGCCGAGGGCCGGGAGGTCGAGGTCACCGCCCGAGCGGAGGCCCGCAGTGCCCCGGCCCGTCTGGTGCTGCGCACCGGCGCGGTGGAGGTGACCGGCTGGGCCGGACCGTGGCCGGAGCAGGAGCGCTGGTGGACGCCGGACGAGGCCCGGCGCACCGCCCGGCTGCAGGTCACCCTCGCCGACGGGCGGGCCTTACTGCTCGCCGTCACCGGCGGCCGCTGGCGCCTCGAAGGCGACTACGACGCCTGACCACCGATCAACTCCACTCCACTCCACTCCTCTCCAATCCTCCCGCACGACCGGACACAGCTCATGGGCTTCACCAACCACCCGAAGACTCCCTGGCGCGACCTGGAACGCGCCATGGCCGGCCCCCGGCCGGACGACGACCGCACGGTCATCCCCTTCCCCGGCACGTCACCCCGCCCCGAACCCGCACCGCCACCCCGGCCGAGCGACCGCTCCGGTCCGGGCTGGGCCGAGCTGCACGTCCACACCACCTACAGCTTCCTCGACGGCGCCAGCGATCCGGCCGACCTGGTCGACGAGGCGGCGAGGTTGGGCATCGGAGCACTCGCGGTCACCGACCACGACGGTCTCTACGCCGCACCGGCCTTCGCCGTCGAGGCCCGCCGCACCGGCCTCGCCACCGTCTTCGGGGCGGAGCTGACCCTGGACGCCGCCCTGCCCCCGACCGGCGTCGCCGACCAGGACGGCGAGCACCTGCTGGTACTGGCCCGGGGCGTCGAGGGCTACCGGCGCCTGGCCAAGGTGATCGGCGACGCCCACCTGGCCGGTGGCGCCAAACGCCGCCCCCGCTACGACCGAGCGCGGCTCGCCGAGGCGCACGAGGGCCACTGGGCGGTGCTGACCGGCTGCCGCAAGGGCGCCGTCCGCCGCGCCCTGGAGACCGAGGGGGCGGGCGGCGCCGAGCGCGAACTCCGGCTGCTCGCCGAGCGGTTCGGGCCGGAGAACGTCTTCGTCGAGCTGACCGACCACCACCTGCCCGGCGACGACGAGCGCAACGACGCGCTGGCCACGCTCGCCGCCCGGACCGGCCTGGCCCTGGTGGCCACCACCGCCGCCCACCACGCCTCCCCCGCCCAGGGCCGGCTCGCCCAGGCCTTGGCCGCCCTGCGCCAAGGACGCTCGCTGACCGAAGCCGAGGCGTACCTGGCGGTAGCCGGCACCGCCCACCTGCGCTCACCGGCCGAGATGGCCCGCCGCCTGGCCCCCTGGCCCGGTGTCCAGCGGGCCACCGTGGACCTCGCCCACGAACTCGCCTTCGACTTCAAGGACCTCAAGCCGCAGATGCCCGGCTTCCCCGTCCCGGACGGCCACACCGAGAGCAGCTGGCTGCGCCACCTCACCCTCGAGGCCGCCGCCGACCGCTTCGACCCCGGCAACGCCAAGGCCCACCAGCAGGTCGCCCACGAGCTGGACGTGATCGGGAAGTTGGAGCTGGCCGGGTACTTCCTGATCGTCCACGACATCGTGGCCTTCGCCCACCGCGCCGACATCTGGTGCCAGGGCCGCGGCTCGGCCGCCAACTCCGCCGTCTGCTACGCCCTCGGGATCACCTCGGTCGACCCGATCCACTACGGCCTGCTGTTCGAACGCTTCCTCTCCCCCGAGCGGGACGGCCCGCCCGACATCGACCTGGACATCGAGCACCGCCGCCGCGAGGAGGTCATCCAGTACGTCTACGACACCTACGGCCGCGACCACGCCGCCCAGGTCGCCAACGTGATCAGCTACCAGCCCCGCCTGGCCGTCCGCGACGCCGCCCGCGCCCTCGGTTACGCCACCGGCGACCTCGACCGCTTCGCCGGTGCCACCGGCTGGTACGAGATGCCGCCGGCCGACGCCGGAGTACCGGACGACGTGCGGGAGTTGGCGGCCGGTCTGCGCGGCCTGCCGCGCCACCTCGGCATCCACTCCGGCGGCATGGTGCTCACCCATGCCCCGATCTCCGAGACCTGCCCCACCGAGTGGGCCACCATGCCCGGCCGCTCGGTGCTCCAGTGGGACAAGGACGGCTGCGCGGAGGCCGGGCTGGTCAAGATCGACCTTCTGGGCCTCGGCATGCTCTCCGCCCTGCACGACGCCTGCGACCTGATCGAACGTCACCACGGCCTCCACTACGACCTGGCCACCATCCCGCCCGACGACAAGGCCGTCTACGCGATGCTCGCCCGGGCGGACACCGTCGGCGTCTTCCAGGTCGAGTCCCGCGCCCAGGCCGGGGCGCTGCCCCGGATGCGGCCCCGCAAGTTCTACGACCTCGTCGTCCAGGTCGCCCTGATCCGGCCCGGTCCGATCCAGGGCGGCTCCGTCCACCCATACATCCGCCGCCGCAACGGCCACGAGCCGGCCACCATCCCCCACCCGTCGATGAAGAAGGCACTCACCAAGACCCTCGGCGTGCCGCTCTTCCAGGAGCAGATGATGCAACTGGCCATCGACTGCGCCGGGTTCACCCCCACCGAGGCCGACCGGCTCCGCCAGGCGATGGGCTCCAAACGCTCCCACCAACGGGTCGCCGAGCTGCGCGAGCGCCTGCTCACCGGGATGAAACAGCGCGGAATCCCACGCGAGGTCGCCGAGGACGTCTACACCAAGATCGACGCCTTCTCCGGCTACGGCTTCCCCGAGTCCCACGCCGCGTCCTTCGCCCTGCTCGTCTACGCCAGCGCCTGGCTCAAGCTCAAGTACCCCGAGGCCTTCACCTGCGCCCTGCTGGCCAACCAGCCGATGGGCTTCTACTCACCCCTGAGCCTGATCGCCGACGCCCGCCGCCACGGCGTCACCGTGCTGCCCACCGACGTCAACCACTCCCAGCCCGGCCCCACCCTGGAGACCGTCCCCGATGCCGAACGCCCCGCGATCCGACTCGGCCTGGCCACCGTCCGGGGCCTCGGCGAGGAGCACGCCGCCGCCGTCACCGCCGGGCAGCCGTACACCGATCTGGAGGACTTCGCCCGCCGCACCGCCCTGCCCGCCCCCGCCCTCGAAGCCCTCGCCACCGCCGGCGCCTTCGCAAGCCTGGGGGTGACCCGCCGTCAGGCCCTCTGGTCCGCCGGGCTGCTGGCCCGTACCACCGAGGGCATGCTCCCGGGCGCCGCCCCCGCCCTCACCGCCCCGGCCGCCGTCCCGGAGATGACCGCGGTCGAGGAGACCATCGCCGACCTCTGGGCCACCGGCACCTCCGCCACCACCCACCCCGTCCAGCACGCCCGTCCCCACCTCGACCGCTGCGGCGCCCTGACCGCCACCGCCTTCAAGGACGGTGCGGTCCACGGCACTTCGGTGAGCGTCGGCGGCCTGGTCACCCACCGCCAACGCCCACCCACCGCCGGCGGCGTCCTCTTCGTCTCCCTGGAGGACGAGACCGGCCTGGTCAACGTCGTCGTCCAACCCCACGTCTGGGAGCACCAGCGCAAGACCGCCCTCGGCTGCGCCGGCCTCCTCGTCCACGGCACCGCCGAACGCCGCGACGGCGCCGTCAACCTCGTCGCCACCCGCCTCACCCCGCTCGTCCTCTCCGTCACCGGCCTCCGCAGCCGCGACTTCCGCTGACGGGGCGGACCCCATCAGCTACTGACCGGACACGCTGTACGCCACCTTCGCAGCCTTGATCAACGGTTGGCGAAAGGCTGCGGTCGGCTTGACGACCGTCGAGTCTCGGCAAGGCCGGCGTCCCGTAAGCGACATCTTCCGAAAACCTTCGCGTTACATCTTGACGCGGCTGATGTTATCGCTCACAGTCGTGGTGCGTTCAGCCGCGCCGCCAGTTAACTGCTCAACACCTATACCCCAACATATTCCCGCACGGCTCACTCTCAGAATTGTTAACGCTAACAATTGACTTCCCGGGGAGTTGCCGTCGATCCCAAGGATGGAAGGAAGACGCTATGTCGGTCTGGTTAGCGCGCGCCGCGAGGTGGCGCCGTCGATGGCGGTCGGGGGCGGCCGCCGCGGCAGCCATAGCGATTGTGGGCGGGTTGCTCACGGTGGTCACGACGCCGGCGTCGGCCGCCACGGTGGACACCACCGCCTGGTACGTACTGGTGAACCACAACAGCGGCAAGGCCCTCGACGTCTACAACTCCTCCCCCAACGACGGCGCCAACGTCGTCCAGTGGACCCGCACCAACGCCGTCAACCAGCAGTTCCAGTTCGTGGACTCCGGCGGCGGCTACTACCGGCTCAAGGCGCGGCACTCGGGCAAGATGATCGACGTGTCCGGCTGGTCGACAGCGGACGGTGCCGCCATCCACCAGTGGGTCGACCACGGCGGCGCCAACCAGCAGTTCCGGCTGGCCGACTCCGACGGCGGCTACGTCCGGCTGATCAACCGCAACAGCAACAAGGCGGTCGAGGTCCAGAACGCGGCCACCAACGACGGCGCCGGCGTCGTGCAGTACAGCGACTGGGGCGGCACCAACCAGCAGTGGCAACTCGTCAAGGTGGACGGGGGCACCGGCTCCGGCCCGTGCGACATCTACAGCGCAGGTGGTACTCCCTGCGTTGCGGCGCACAGCACGACGCGCGCCCTCTACAGCGCCTACAACGGAGACCTGTACCAGGTCCGACGCTCGGACAACGCAACCCGCAACATCGGCGTACTGACCCCTGGCGGCGTCGCCAACGCGGCGGCCCAGGACTCCTTCTGCGCGAACACCACGTGCGTCATCACGGTGCTGTTCGACCAGTCCGGTCATGGCAACGACCTGTGGTACCAGGGTTCCAGCGTGGTACCGGGCTCACCCCAGACCCGCCCGGCCGTAGCGACCACCGAATCGCTGACGGTCGGCGGCAGCAAGGCCTACTCGCTGCACATCAACCCCGGGACCACCTACTGGCGCGACGGACACCTGACGGGTATCCCGACGGGCAGCGCACCCGAGGGCATGTACATGGTCACCAGCGGTACGCATGTCAACAGCGGCTGCTGCTTCGACTACGGCAACAGCGAAACCACCCGCAAGGCCGACGGGCCGGGTGCCATGGACGCCATCTACTTCGGGACGAGCTGCTGGTTCGACGGCTGCTCCGGCACCGGACCCTGGGTGCAGGCCGACCTCGAATGGGGCCTGTTCCCAGGTGGCAGCAGCAAGTGGAACCCGAACCAGCAGGCGTTCACCAGCAAGTTCGTCACGGCGACACTCAAGAACAACGGGACGTCGCGATTCGCGATCAAGGGCAGCAACGCCCAGGCCGGAAGCCTGAACACCCTATGGGACGGCGCGCTTCCCAACGAGCCCAACGTGTACAGCCCGATGAAGAAGCAGGGCGCCATCGTCCTGGGCAGTGGCGGCGACTGCTGCTCACCCGAGGTAGGCAACATCAACGACAGCGCGGGCACGTTCTACGAGGGTGCCATGGTCGCGGGCTACCCGTCGGACGCGACCGAGAATGCGGTCCAGGCGAACATCGCCGCCGCCGGCTACCGATGAGCCGGACCCTGCCCAGGTTGAACCACGCGGACAAGGGACTCAGACAGTGATATTCACACTTCAGCGGTGGTCGAAGCGCGTCCTCGCCTTGACGGTGAGCCTTCTATGTATGACGGCGTTTCTTCCGACCGCGGCCCGGGCAGACAACCCGATCGTGCAACACATTTACACCGCCGACCCGGCACCGCTGGTCTACAACGGCCGGGTCTACCTGTACACCGGACACGATGAGGACAACTCGACGACTTTCAGGATGCGCGATTGGCGGGTGTGGTCCTCGTCGGACATGGTGAACTGGACCGACCACGGCTCGCCGATGAGCCTGGCGACCTTCAGCTGGGCCGGCTCGGACGCCTGGGCGGGACAGACCGTCTACCGCAGCGGCAAGTTCTACTGGTACGTGCCGGTGCGAATGGCCAACGGCTCGCAGGCCATCGGAGTCGGGGTCTCGGACAGCCCCACCGGGCCGTTCCGTGACGCGATCGGCGGTCCACTGATCCAGAACTCCGAAATCGATCCGACCGTCTTCATCGACGACGACGGGCAGGCCTACCTGTACTACGGAAACCCGAGGCTGTGGTACGTGCGGCTCAACGCCGACATGATCTCGTACTCCGGCAGCCCGACGCAGATACCGCTGACCACGGCGGGGTTCGGCACCCGCACGGGAGATGCGAACCGGCCCACCCTGTACGAGGAAGGCCCCTGGTTCTACAAGCGAAACGCCCTGTACTACATGGTGTTCGCGGCGAAGTGCTGCTCCGAGTTCATCGCCTACTCCACCTCGCCCGGCCCGACCGGACCGTGGACGTACCGCGGCACCATCATGCCCTCGCAGGGCACCAGCTTCACCAACCACGTCGGCATCGTCGACTTCAACGGCGGCTCGTACTTCTTCTACCACAACGGCGCTCTGCCGGGTGGTGGTGGCTTCACCCGGTCGGTCGCGGTGGAGAAGTTCAGCTACAACGCCGACGGCACCATCCCGACGATCAACATGACGACGGCCGGGGTGCCGCAGGCCGGCACGCTCAATCCTTATGTCCGCCAGGAAGCCGAGACCATCGCCTGGGGCAGCGGCATCGAGACCGAACCCTCTAGCGAGGGCGGAATGAACATCGGCTGGATCGACAACGGCGACTACACCAAGGTCAAGGGCGTGGCATTCGGCAGCGGTGCTGCCTCGTTCACCGCCAGGGTGGCCTCGGGCGCCGGCGGCGGCCGGGTCGAGCTGCACCTGGACAGCACCACCGGGCCGACGGTCGGCACGTGCACCGTGCCGGGCACCGGTGGCTGGCAGACCTGGAGTTCGGTCTCGTGCCCCGTCACCGGCGCGACCGGGACCCACGACCTGTACCTGCGCTTCGCCGGTGGCACCGGGTCCCTGTTCAACATGAACTGGTGGCAGTTCACCTCCAACCAGAACCAGCCCGCCTTCTCGTCCACCGCCGTCGCCCAGCACAGCGGGCACTGCCTGGACGACACCGACCTGAGCACCGCCGACGGCACCCAGTACCGGCAGTACACCTGCGGCACCGGTGAGGAGCAGCGGTTCGACTTCCGCCCGGTGCAAGGGGTGGCGGACACCTACACCTTGGCGAACCGCTACAGCGGCAAGTGCCTCGACGTCAGCGCCGCCTCCACCGCCGACGGCGCGGCGGTCAACCAGTGGACCTGCCACGGCGGCACGAACCAGCAGTTCACGCTGCGGCCGGTCGCCGGGAACGACTACCAGCTCGTCGCCGTGCACAGCGGCAAGTGCGTGGACGTCAGCGGGATCTCGACCGCCGCCGGAGCCCTGGTCCACCAGTGGACGTGCGACTCCGCCAGTGCCCTGGCCACCAAGAAGAACCAGGTCTGGCGCCTGACCGGCAGGAGCTGAACCACCACAGGGTCGGGCCCGGGCCGGCAACCCGGCGCCCGACCCTGTCTACGGCGAAAAACTATTGAGACGGACGGCAACCTTTCCGCTCCGAGTGGCAACCAAGGGGTGTACCGACGAGGGCGAGCCGTGGTCAGCGGCGCTACGCCACCTGTGTCAACACCCGATCGGAGCCCCACATGTCACCAGACGACCCGCGATCCGCCGAGCAGCCGACGCCTCGGGAGCGCACGCCGCGCCGTAGCCGGATGCTCCGGCAGCTGGCCGGAGGGGCGGTGGCGGTGCTCGCCGCCTCGGCCGGTGTCGGCGCCCTGGCGCCCAGCGCGGGCGCCGCGCCGACCGTCGGTATCAGTGTGGATGCCGGCACCTCCTTGGGCGCGGTGCCCAGCAGCGGTGCCGGCCTCAATCTGGGCTTCGGCGACGAGCACATGGGGGACGCCAATGTGACCTCGCTGATGAAGGCTGCGGGAGTTCGGCAGCTGCGCTATCCCGGCGGTTCCGGCGCGGACGACTACCACTGGAAGACCCACACCGCCGGCGACGGCAAGGGCTGGATCCCCTCCAACACCGACTTCGACCACTTCATGGACATCGCGAAGAAGGTCGGCGCCCAGCCGATCCTGACCGCGAACTACGGTTCCGGCACCGTCCAGGAGGCCGCCGACTGGGTCAAGTACTCCAACGTCGACAAGGGTTACGGCGTCAAGTACTGGGAGATCGGCAACGAGGTCTACGGCAACGGGCACTACGGCGACGGCAAGGGCTGGGAGCGTGACGATCACGCCGACAAGAGCCCGAGGGAGTACGGGAAGAACCTGGTCGCCTACTCGAAGGCGATGAAGGCCGTGGACCCGACGGTGAAGATCGGAGCGGTGCTCACCACCCCCGGCGGCTGGCCGGACAAGGAGAAGGCTCCCGGTGACACCGCCGACTGGAACAACACGGTGCTCTCCATCGCGGGAAGTTCGATCGACTTCGTCATCGTCCACTGGTATCCGGGCGGCACCACCACGGCCGACCTGCTGAACACCCCCTCCCGGATCGCCGGTACCACGTCCGAGCTGCGCTCGCTGATCGCCAAGTACACGGGCTCGCGCGCCGCCTCGGTGGAGATCGCGGTCACCGAGACCGACGGCGTCGGCTCGCCCGCGCTGACCAGCCAGGCCGCGGCCCTGTTCGCGCCGGACACCTACATGACCTGGTTCGAGCAGGGTGCCACCCACGTGGACTGGTGGAACCTGCACAACGGCACGGACCAAGCACCCACCACCGTCCACGGCCAGACCGACTACCAGGACGGGGGCATTCTCTCCGCCGGAACCTGCGCCGGGGGGAAGTGCCAACCGCCGCGCGACACCACCTTCCCCACCTACTGGGGCATCCGCTCGCTGACCGCACTCGCGCAGCCCGGCGACACCATGGTCAAGTCGTCCTCGGGCGACTCGTCGGTCACTGTGCACGCAGTGCGGAACAGCAACGGCGGTCTGAACGTCATGCTGACCAACAAGAGCCCTGAGAACGCGGCGCAGGTATCGCTCTCGTACGCCGGATTCACCCCAGCCGCAGGGGCGGTCACGACCGTTTCGTATGCCAAGGAAGGCACCGCCCTGACGACGGCGGAGCGGGGCACGGCGGTCGCACAGACGCTGCCGCCGTACTCGATCACGACTCTTCAGCTGAAGCCCGCGTCGAAGACTGCCGGCGCTGACAAGCCGTCACCCGTCCCGACGCCCACCGCCGCCAGGCCGGTTGTCTCCGCCTCCGGCACGACCGGCACCCGTGCGCAGGCGGAGAAGGGCGTACCCGTCGGCCTCCCGAGCCCGAGCCCGAGCAGCACGTCCGCCGGCGGCCTGGCTTCCACCGGGATGAGCGACGCCGTCACGTACAGCGCCGTCGGTGGCCTGCTGGCCATCGCTGTCGGAACCGTCCTGGTACTTCGCGGGCGTCGCCGCAAGGCTTTGCACGGGAAGTGAGACCGCCGCGTGAGCGACTGACGGCCCGGCAGCAACGCCACCCACCCGTGGCGGACGCGCCGGGCCGTCGACCAGGGCGTGACAGTACGGCGCGGTCAGGGCTACCCACCGACAGGACGGGGATTCTGATGACGCCTCAGCAACCGACAGGTTGCGACGGGTACTTGACGGTCTCTGCCGCCGCCTCGGACGTGCCGTGCCCGGTCCGCACGCACCGACATGGACCGACCCCTGCCCAAGCCGCCCCTAGGAGGATGCAGATGAACGCTCTCGGTACAGCTCCGCGAAGCTCGGCACAGCGAGGATGGCGGCCTCGGATGGCCGCCCTGCTCTCGATGGTCTTCGTGGCCGGCTTCCTGGCCATGGTGAACCCGTCGTCCGCCTCGGCGGCTTCGGTCGACACCGGCAAGTGGTACGTGCTGGTCAACCGCAACAGCGGCAAGGCGCTGGACGACTACAACTTCGCCACCGCCGACGGTTCGCCCGTCGTCCAGTGGAACCGCAACAACAACGAAGCCCAGCAGTGGCGCTTCCTGGACTCCGGCAGCGGCTACTACCGCCTGCAGAACCGGAACTCCGGCAAGGTCCTGGACGACTACAACTGGTCCTCCGCCGACGGCACCGACATCGTCCAGTGGAGCGACCTCAACGCGACCAACCAGCAGTTCCGTCTCGCCGACTCCGCCGACGGCTACGTCCGCCTCCTGAACCGCCACAGCAGCAAGGCTGTTGAGGTCCAGAGTGCCTCCACCGCCGACGGCGGCAAGATCGTCCAGTACGCCGACTGGGGCGGCAGCAACCAGCAGTGGCAACTCGTCCCCGTCGCCAACGTCTCCACCGGCACGTGCGCTCTTCCGTCGACCAACCGCTGGACCTCGACCGGCCCGTTGGCGCAGCCGAAGTCGGGGTGGGCCTCGCTCAAGGACTTCACCAGCGTTGTCTACAACGGCAAGCACATCGTCTATGCCACGACGCACAACACCCTCGCCGGTAACGACGGGCGCTGGGGACTGACGAGCTTCAGCCCCTTCACGAACTGGTCCGACATGGCCACCGCCACCCAGAACACGATCCCCTTCGACGGCATCGCGCCGACGCTGTTCTACTTCGCCCCGAAGAACATCTGGGTGCTCGCCTACAACGGGGGTTGGCCGGATGCCTTCTCCTACCGCACCTCGAGCGACCCCACCAACCCCAACGGCTGGTCCGCGCAGCAGACGCTGTTCACGGGCACCCTCCCGAAGGGCGGCCCCCTCGACGTGACCCTCATCGGCGACGACCAGAACATGTACATGTTCTTCGCCAACGATGAGGGCGACATCTACCGGTCCAGCATGCCCATCGGCAACTTCCCGAGCAGCTTCGGCTCGTCCTCCACGAAGGTCATGAGCGACACGGCGCTCAACCTGTTCGAGGCGCCGGAGGTCTACAAGCTCCAGGGCCAGAACCAGTACCTCATGATCGTCGAGGCCCAGAACTACACCGGGTACGGCCGCTACTTCCGCTCGTTCACGGCCACCAGCCTCAACGGCACCTGGACACCGCAGGCCGACACCGTGACCAACCCCTTCGCCGGCAAGGCCAACAGCGGCGCCACCTGGACCAACGACATCAGCCACGGCGATCTGGTCCGCACCAACCCCGACCAGACCAAGACCATCGACCCCTGCAACCTGCAGTTCCTCTACCAGGGGCGCGACCCCGGCACCGACGGCGGGGACTACGGCCTCCTGCCGTACCGGCCGGGCGTGCTGACCCTGCAGCGCTAGCCGGTGGCGTGACACCGGGCCGGCTCCGGTGTTCCTGAGGTTCACGGGCAACGACGTACGCCGGACCGGGTGAGCGTCACAGTGAGCGGTCAGGAACGGGTGGAGTTGGAGCGGCGGGCTCGGTGCAAGACCGAGCCCGCCGTGCACGTGGAGAACCGCCGAGCGCCGCGACGGCGCCGTCACCTCGTCGCCACCCGCCCCATCCCGCTGGTCCTCTCCGTCACCGGCCTCCGCAGCCGCGACTTCCGCTGAAGTGAGGACCGGGCCCCGGGGTGCGTCAGTGGTCCTCGACCACGAACCCGTCCGCCCAGCGGAGCGCGTCGACGGAGTACTCGTGGACGGAGAAGCCCTCCGGGCTCTCCTCGAAGCCCGGCCGGGTGCGGAGTTCGGTGATCCTCGCCAGGGCACGCTCCCGGCTCGAGTAGAGACCCAGGATCTTGAAGGTCTCCTCCGCGTCGTCCCAGAACAGCGGCTCGCCGTCCTGCTCGGGCTCCGGGAGGGTGTCCGCGTCCGCGGGGTCGTAGATGTGACGGTGCACCAGCAGGTGGACGACCTCGCTCATCGGGCACCGCCTTCCTGAGAGTCCTGGAGGCCCGGGAGCCGGTGGAGGCCCGGGAGGCCGTGGAGGCCCGGGAGGCTCTGAGCGTCCGCCAGGTCTTCCGCGCCGGTGGTGAAGTAGCCGTCCGTCCGTCCACTGGTCGTGGTCCACGCCGAGGACGGAGATCTCGAAGCAGTCGGCGTCCTCGGCGAAGCCCGGAAGGAGCCGGGACGCGGCGAGCCGGGCCTCGGCCCCCTCCCGCGAGGAGAAGATCCCGAGCAGCCGCCACTCCTGGGCGTCGTCGTGCAGCTCGCCGTCCGGATCGCGGTGAACGACGCTGCCGTCCGGCTCCTCGGCCAGGTGCCGGGCGTGCAGGAGGCCGTACAGCACGGCCTCGTCCAGGTCGGCGTCCATGCTGTCGGCACTCCCCACTGCGCGAAGCCGAGGCGGCCCGAGATGTCCCCGGCTGCGGTGCCGCAGGACGGGAAGGGCTGCGGGGGCCGGGATCCGACCGCGCAGCAGCCGTGATCATCCTAGCCAGTGGTGCGGGCGGCCGGCCGCAGGGCCACCGACTGGTCGCCACCGCCGGTGCGCTCACTGAGCGCAGGCGGACCAGTCCGCCGCCCGCGGAACGCCTGTGCGTCGTCGTCCCAGGTGAGGACCGGATCCCCCGTGTCCCAGGGCGTGTTGTAGGTCGTGGTGAGGCTCGGCCGGATCGCCGCGCGGTCGTCCGTCAGGTCGTCAGGACCGGAGCCGACCGGGATCGCCAGGTCGATGTACCGCCATTCCACGTCCTCCTGATGGATGTTGGAGACGATCACGTACACCGTCCCCACGGACGGCCTTCCCTCGGAGGACGCCTGGAGCGACGTCGGGTCGGTGAGGATCTCGTAGTGCAACAGAGACGGCACGGCGGGGTCTCCCTACCTGGGCGGCGCGCACACGGCGCGGATGCCAACGGTGCGGATGCCAACGGTCCCTTCGACAGTGGGCACGCACCCCCCGCCCCGGCCCCGCGATCCCGCCGGGCTGGCCCGAACCGCACCCCCCTCTGGCCGATCACCGCTCCTCCGTGCGGAGCCGGAGTGGCAGACTCGGCGCATGAGCGATCACCTGCCCGAGCCGGACAACCAACTCTCCGACCCCACCGAGCTGTTGCTCGGATACCTGGACTATTACCGGTCCGCCGTCGACGCCAAGTTCACCGGCCTGCCGGACGCCGAGCTCCGCACCAGCCGACTGCCCTCCGGCTGGAGCGCGCTGGAACTGCTCAAGCACCTGGCGCACATGGAGCAGCGCTGGATCCGCTGGGCCTTCCAGGGCGAGCAACTCCCCGCCCCCTGGGGCGACCGGGGCCCGGACGACCGCTGGCAGGTCGGCCCCGAGGAGACCGTCGAGCAGCTGCTGGCCGCGCTGCACGCGAGCGGCGCTTACACCCGCAAGGTGGTCACGGGCACCCCGCTGGCCACCCACGCCACCCCCGGCGGCCGTTTCCCGGACGACGGAACGCCGCTGCCCACCCTGAGCTGGATCCTCTTCCACGTCCTCCAGGAGTACGCCCGCCACGCCGGTCATCTGGACATCGTCCGCGAGCTGACGGACGGCCGCACCGGCGAGTGATGACGGAGTCTCAGACCCCGTTCGAGGCGCCGTCGTCCGAGGTTTCGTCCGAGTCGACGTCCGGATCGGTACCGTCGATCTCGGCGATCAACCCCTCGACCAGGGCCCTGATCCCGTCCCGGATCGGACGGACGGCCTCGACGCCCTGCCCGGCCGGGTAGTCGAGCTGCCAGTCAAGGTAGTGCTTGCCGGGGAAGTACGGGCAGGCGTCGCCGCAGCCCATGGTGATCACGTAGTCGGAGGCCTGGACGGCCTCGGTGGTGAGCACCGTGGGCTGCCGGCCGGAGATGTCGATGCCGAGCTCGGCCATCGCCGAGACGGCGGCCGGGTTGACCCGGTCCCCGGGGGCCGAGCCGGCCGAGCGGACCTCGATCCGGTCACCGGCGAGGTGGCGGAGGAATCCGGCGGCCATCTGGGAGCGCCCGGCGTTGTGGCGACCGAGCAGGACCAGGTCCTGCGAGCGCTGGCCGATCCGCTCCGGCTGCGGATCGTCTCCCTACTCTCCCGCGAAGCCCTGTGCACCACGCACCTGGTGGAGGAGACCGGCGCCCGGCAGACCAACCTCTCCAACCACCTGACGATCCTGCGCGAGGCCGGGCTGGTGGACACCGAGCCGTGCGGCCGCTTCACCTACTACGCGCTTCGCCCCGAGGCCCTGACCGGCCTGGCCGCGGAGTTCGCCGCCCTGGCCTCCGCCGCCCGGCTCACCGCCGAGGCCGGCTTCAAGCGCTCCTGCTGAGCCACCCCGCACAAGGAAGCACGACGTGACGACCACCATCACCACCGACACCGACACCGCAAGACCCGTCGGAGCACCCGCCACCCCCCTGCCGCAGCGCGTGGCGGCCGAACTGCTCGGCACCGCCGCCCTGGTGGCCGTCGTCGTCGGCTCCGGCTTCCAGGCCACCCAGCTCACCCAGGACGTCGGCCTGCAACTGCTCGCCAACTCCCTGGCCACCGTCTTCGGCCTCGCCGTCCTGATCCTGCTGCTCGGCGAGGTCGTCGCCACCGCCGGCCTGGTCCTGCTGATCTTCGGCCCGGCCCGCAAGGACCAGCTCCGCTACGCCCCCGCCGCCGTGGCCTGCTACATCGGCGCCGCCTACTGGTTCACCTCCTCCACCTCCTCCACCTCCTCCACCTCCTTCGCCAACCCCGCCGTCACCGTCGGCCGCGCCTTCACCGACTCCTTCGCGGGCATCGCCCCGTCCTCCGTCCTCGGCTTCCTCGCCGCCCAACTGGCCGGTGTGGCCGTCGGGTTGGGGCTGGTCGCGCTGGTCTTCGGCCGCCGCCGGCGCGGCTGAGCACGCCCCCCGGCCCAACCTGCGGAAGCTCCGGACGCCCGCACCGGGGTGAGCGAGGATGGCGGGATGGCAGACGAAACGATCACCGCACGCGCCATCGCCGACCACCACCTCGACCAGGTGGCCGCCCAGGATCCGCTGGTGGCCGCCTGGTTGGGGCTCCACCCCGGGGACGACCGGCAGCCGGACCTCTCGCCGGAGGGGTTCGAGGAACGGGCCGACACCGCCCGCCGCACCCTCGCCGTCCTCGACACGGCCCAAGCCCCCACCACCTCCGCCGACCGGAACTGCGCCCGCCTGCTCCGGGACCGCCTCACCGCCGAACTGGCCCTGCACGAGAGCGGCGAGAACTACCGTCAGCTGCGCAACATCGGTGCCCACGTCCACCAGGTGCGCGACGTCTTCACCTTCATGCCCACCACCACCGAGGAGGACTGGGCCCTGGTGGCGGGGCGGCTGCGTAACGTCCCCGGAGCGCTGGACGGCTACCGCGCCACCCTGAGCGAGGGCACCGCCCGGGGCCTGCTCGCCGCGCCCCGGCAGGCGGACTCGGTGGTGGAGCAACTCGGCGCCTGGACCGGGGAGTCCACCGGGAGCGCCGGCTGGTTCGCCGAGTTCGTGGCTCCCGGGCCGGAGCGGCTGGGCAAGGAGCTGACGGAGGCGGCCCGCGAGGCCACCGCCGCCGTCGCCGGGTTCCGCGACTGGCTGCGCGACAGCTACGCACCGGCCACCCTGGGCACCCCGGACGCCGTCGGCCGCGAGCGCTACCGCCTGGCGGTCCGTCACCACACGGGGGCCGACCTCGACCTGGACGAGGCGTACGCCTGGGCCTGGGAGGAGTTCCACCGGACGGCAGCCGAGATGCGCGTCGAGGCCGGGCGGGTGCTGCCCGGGGCGGGATCCGGGCCGGCCGGGGTGCTGGAGGCGGTGGACCACCTGCACCGGCACGGCCACGCCGTGGAGGGCGAGGAGGCGATCCGGGACTGGCTCCAGCAGGTGATGGAGCAGGCGGTCACCGCGCTGGACGGGACGCACTTCGACATCTCCGGCCCGCTGCGCCGGGTGGAGTCCCACCTCGCCCCGGCCGGCAGCGCCGCGGCCCCGTTCTACTCCGCGCCCAGCCTGGACTTCAGCCGCCCCGGGCGGACCTACCTGCCGACCCTGGGCCGGACGGTCTTCCCGACCTGGCACCTCGTCACCACCTGGTACCACGAGGGCGTCCCGGGCCACCACCTCCAGCTGGCCCGGTGGACCGAGCTGTCCGGCGAGCTGAGCCGCTACCAGACCACCTACGGCCGGGTGAGCGCCAACATCGAGGGCTGGGCGCTGTACGCGGAGCGCCTGATGGACGAGCTCGGCTTCTTCGCCGACCCGGCGCACCGGCTCGGCTTCCTGGACGAGCAGATGCTGCGCGTCATCCGGGTGATCATCGACATCGGCATGCACCTGGGCCTCACCATCCCCGCCGACGCGGGCTTCCACCCCGGCGAGCGCTGGACGCCGGAGCTGGCGACCGCGTTCATCGCCACCTACAGCGGCACCTCGGCCGGGAAGCGGGACAGCGAGATCGTCCGCTACCTCGGCTGGCCCGGCCAGGCCATCGGCTACAAGCTCGGCGAGCGGGTCTGGCTGCGGGGGCGGGAGGAGGCCCGCCGCCGGCAGGGCGCCGCGTTCGACCTCAAGGCCTGGCACACCGCGGTGCTCTCCCTGGGCTCGCTCGGCCTGGACGACCTCGCGGAGCAGCTCGGCACCCTCTGACCCCGGCTCCCACCATCCTGACCTGCGGCGCAGTCCGGACCGCCCCCGCCGGGTGGCGGTCCGGGCCAGGACCGAGGGGTGACGTAGTCTGCTGGGCCGGGTGCGAAAGTATGACCGCAGCCACCGCAAGAAGCAGCCAGGAGACGTCATGACCGAGCCGGACCTGCCCCAGGTCGCCGCCAGCCTGCCGGAGGCCGTACGCATCGCCTCGGCCGGGACACCGGCCGGTGCCGTGACGGTGCGGCTGCCCGCCGGGCTGCCGCAGGTCGCGCTGGCCCAGCCGGAGCTGGACCGCCTGCTGACCGTCCTGGTCGAGCAGGCGCTGCGCCGCAATCCTCCGTGGGCCAAGACCTCGGTGACGGCCTACCGGACGGGTGCGGGCGAGACCGAGGTGCGGATCTCCGACCGGGGCCCGGCCGTGCCGGACGAGGCGATGTACTGGGCCTTCGCCCAGGGCCACCTCCGGGACGCCGGCTGGGCGGCCCTGCGCGAGACCCCCGGCCTGCGCTTCGCGGTGGAGAACACCGGCGCCGGCCGCACGGTGGTCCTCACCCTCCCCCTGGTGGCGGTCACCGTCTGAGCTCTCCGGGCGTCACCCCGCCGGCCGCGAGGTCCACGAACAGCGCGGCCGACCAGCCGAAGCCGCTGGTGGCGCGCGGGGCCCGGGCACCGGTCAGCGGGTTCCAGTACTCGTAGAGGCCGCCCGCGTCCCGGACCATCGCGAGCGTGCGGCGCCGCAGCTCCGCCGCCGTCGCGGCGAAGCCGGAGCGCTCCAGGCCTTCGGCCAGCAGGTAGTTGACGTTCAGCCAGACCGGGCCGCGCCACATCGCGTCCGGGTCGAAGGCCGGGTCGTCGAAGGCCACCGTGGGGACGGGGTGGCGGCCCCAGAACGAGGGCGAGCGCAGGGTCCGCTCGAGCTCGGCCGCCACCTCCTTCGGGAGGCGCCCGGTGAAGAGCGGCATCAGGTCGAGTGCGGTGCGCACCCGCACCGGGGCCCCGTCCGACAGCGTGCGGAAGCTCTTGCCGTCCCAGCGCCTGACGAGCATCAACTCCTGGTGCGCAGCGGCCCGTTCGCGCCAGCGGGCGGCCTCCTCCGGCAGGTCGATCTCGTCGGCGATGTCGGCGAGGCGGTCGGCCTGGTGGATCAGGTAGGAGTTGAGGTCCGGGGGCTCGGCGCGCGGGCCGTAGTCCCAGACCGGGCTGTCGTCCAGGCCGGAGGAGTAGGGGTGGAGGTACTCGGGCAGGCCGTCGCCGTCCGGGTCCGAGGCGGTGAACCACCACTCGTGGGCGCGGACCAGCTCGGGGTAGACCTCGGCGAGGAACTCCCGGTCCGGGTCGGCCTGGTGGACCTTCCAGACCGCCCAGGCGGTGAGCGGGGGCTTGGTGACCGGGACCGGAGCCGCCGGCAGCCCGGCGGACATCCCGGTGCCGTTGGCCTGGCCGACGTGCTCGCTCAGCCGGGCCAGGTCGGAGCGGGGCAGGTCGGTGGTCTCCGCGATCACACCGAAGTCGTGCACCACGTCAGGGAGTTGGCCGTTGGGCAGCTGATGGTCGAGGAGCAGCAGGATCTGCTCGCGGGCCAGCGCCGGCGAGGCGTGCCGCAGGGCGACGGCATGGAAGAGCGCGTCCCAGTTCCAGACCCCCAGGTAGCCGTACTTGGAGGGGACGAGCCCCTCCCGGCCGCCGATCGGGAGCAGGTTGACGGCCAGCGTCCACCAGGCCATCCGGGCCCGCTCCGCCAACTCCCCCGGCACCGCCGGCATCAGCGCGAACCACGAGGCCCACCGCGCCTCGGCGGCCGCCCGCACCGCACCCGCGGTCCACTCCCCCTCGGCGCCGACCAGGACGTGACACCCGGTCAGCTCCACCTCCCGCGCCGTGCCGCCCGGCAGCCGCCAGGAGGCACTCCCGCCCGCCCCCGCCCCCGCCAGCACCAGCGTCGACGGATCGGCGAACAGCAGCTCGGCCCCGCCCTCGAACCGCACCGCCACCGGGTCCGCCGAGACCACGGGCAGCGCCCGCCCCTCGGCGTCCCGCACCACCAGCCGGGACAGCTCCACCGCCGACGGGGCCTCGTACTCGGCCCGGACCACCCGCAGCCCGCCCGCGTCCCCGTCCCCACCCCCGCCCCCGTCCCCGCCCTCGTCCGCGAGCACCAGCAGCCGCGATCCCCGCTCGGTGAACGGCCGTTCCAGCAAGTCGAGTCGGACGTACATCAGCGGCCCCCGAGACCGGAGTCGGCCATGCTGTTGAGGATCTTGCGCTGCCCGATCAGGAAGGCGATCAGCATCGGCAGCACCGTCATCGCCGACAGCGCGGCGGTCAGACCGTAGTCCAGCCCGCCCTTGGCGGAGTTGAAGGAGTCCAACAGCAGTGGGACGGTGAAGAGTTCGGGGCTGTTGAGGAAGATCAGCGGGAAGAAGTAGCTGTTCCAGCTGCCCAGGAAGACGATGATGCCCAGCGTCCACAGCCCGGGGCGGATGTTCGGCAGGATGATCCGCCAGAAGATGGTCCAGCGGCCCGCCCCGTCGATCCGGGCGGCGTCCTCCAGCTCGACCGGGACGGCCCGGATGAACTGCCGCAGCAGGAAGACCGCGAAGGGGTTGGCGATCGCCGGGAGGATCAACGCCAGGTGGGAGTCGATCAGATGGAGCTTGGCCAGCATGATGTAGAGCGGCACCACGATCACCTGGGAGGGCACCATCTGGGTGGCCAGGAAGAGCCCGAAGAGCGGGCCCGAGCCGCGGAACGGGATGCGGGCGAAGGCGTAGGCCGCCATGGCGCCGGTGAGCAGGGTGGCCACCACGGTGACGGCCGCGATGTACATGCTGTTCCAGTAGGCCTGCCCGAGCGGGACGGCCCGCAGGACGTCGGCGTAGTTCTCCGGACGCCACGGGTCGGGCAGCCAGGCCAGTGGTTCGTTGATCATCTGCTGCACCCCCTTGAAGGAGGTGAGCAGCATCCAGACGAACGGGAAGATCATCAGCAGGCCGCCGAGGGAGAGGCCCACGTGCAGCAGCACTTGCTTGCGGAGGGTCGTCATCGCGGCCTCACGACTCGTAGTGGACGAAGCGCTTCTGCGCCTTGAACTGGACGGCCGTGACCAGCAGCGTCAGCACCAGCAGGAGCAGCGCCGCCGCGCTGGAGAGCCCGAAGTGGAACTCCCGGAAGCCCTGTTGGTAGACCTTGTAGACGATGGTCTGGGCGCCCTCGTTGTGGTCCGGGTTGACCAGCACGTAGATCAGGTCGAAGGCCTGGAAGGAGCTGATCACCGAGACCACCACCGTGAAGAAGACGGTCGGCGAGAGCAGCGGCAGGGTGATCGAGCGCAGGGTCTGCCAGGCGCCGGCGCCGTCGATCCGGGCGGCCTCCAGCAGGTTGGCGGGGATGGTGGCGAGCCCGGCCAGGAAGATCACCACGTTCAGGCCCAGCGAGGACCAGACGGTCACCACCGCGATGGCGGGGACCACCCAGACCGGGTCCTCCAGCCAGTTCGGCGGGGTGACCCCGAACAGCCGGTGCACCGTGCCGTTCAGGATGCCGTCGGTGCCGCTGCCCAGGATGATCTGCCAGAGCACCGAGACGGCGACCGAACTGGTCACCACCGGAAGGAAGTAGACGACCCGGTAGACCGTCCGGCCGCGCACCCCGTGCAGGGCGAGCGCCAGCCCGAGCGCCGCCACCAGCCCGCCCGGCACGGTGATCAGGCCGATCTTGACGGTGTTCCAGACCGCCTTGCCGAAGTACGGATCGGTCAGCAGCGCACCGTAGTTGTCGAAGCCGACCCAATCGGCGTCGCCCAGTCCGTTCCAGTCCAGGAAGGAGAGCACCACGGCGAAGCCGAGCGGGCCGACCAGGAAGACCAGCAGGCCCAGGAGTTGGGGGCCCAGGAAGAGCAGGGCCCACCGGCGGTCCCGCCGCCGCCAGAGCGGCTCGCGCCCGCTCCGGGCGTCGGCGGGACGACGGGACCGGCGGGCGCGCTCGCGCGCGGGTGCCTCGGCGACGGCACTCACTACTGCTTGCCCTTCATCCCGTCGACCAGGGTCTGCAGCTGGGCCATCCCCTCGTCCAGGCCCACCTTGCCCTCCCAGATCTTCATCAGGTGGTCGTTGATGGCCTTGGTCAGGCCCGGAACGGCCACCTCCTCCGGGTAGTTGGCGAAGCCGTTGTCCCGGGCGTCCAGGAAGGTCTTCACGTGGGCGGGGTAGTTCCCCTCCGTCACCAGCTCGTCCGCCCCCTTCACCGAGGGCACCGCCGAGCCGCCCTTGAGGCGCAGCGCCTGGCCCTCCTTGGAGACGAACTCGGTGAGGAAGGTGAACGCCTCCTTCGGGTGCGCGCTGTCCTTGTTGACCGCCAGGTAGGAGGCGGCCACCGCGCTCGGGATCGGCTTCCCGTCCACCGAGGGGAACGGCACGATGTCGTAGCCCGCCAGGTCGCCGCCCTTCTTGATGCTCTCCGCCACCCAGCGCCCGCCCGCGTAGAAGCCGGCCTTGTGCTTGACGAACTGGGTGCCCGGGCCGTTGCCCTCCGGGAGCAGGTCGGCCGAGGCGAAGGTCTTGTCCTTGTAGCCGTCGGCCAGCACCTTGAAGGCCTGACGGGCCTTCGGGTCGCTCGGCGCGACGAACTTGCCGCCGTCCCAGACCTTGCCGCCGAAGCCGTTCACCAGGCTGTAGGTGGAGCCGTACCAGTTCCAGAAGATGGAGCCGTACTTGTCCGCCGCCTTGAGCTTGGCGTTCATGTCGAGGTAGGTGGCCATGGTCCACTTCCCGGCCTGGGCGAGGGCCGCCGGGTCCTCGGTGATGCCGGCCTCGGCGAGCGCCTTCTTGTCGTACCAGAGCACCTCGGGGTTGGTGTCGTTGGGCACGCCGTAGGTGACGCCGCCCTTCTTCGCCCCGCCGTAGATGCCCTCGAAGAAGTCGGCGGGCCTGCTCCTGCTGTCCGGCCCGGCCAACTGCTGGTCCAGCGGGGCGAGTACACCGTCCGCGACGAGCTTGCCGATGAAGTCGTCGCCGACGTAGAAGACGTCAGGGGCGGTCTTCGAGGTGAGCTGGGTGAGCAGCTTGGGGTTGTAGTCCTCGTAGGAGGCGACCGGCTCGAACTTGAGGGTGATGTTCGGGTGCTTCTTGGTGAAGTCGTCGGTGAAGGCCTTGAACACGTCCAGGTCCTCGGCCGAACCCCAGGTGGACCAGCGGACGGTGACCTTGCCGTCCTTGGCGTCGGAGGATCCCAGGGCGCCCGAGCCGCCGGAGCCGCTGCACGCGGACACGGTGAGCGCGGTGGCGACGGCGAGCAGTGCGGTTCTTCTACTGAACACGGACATCGGTGCTCCCGATCGTGGGGGGGTGTTGACGGTGGGTGGAGCGAGGTTCAGGCGAGGCCGCCGCCGTCCACCAGAAGGGCGGAGCCGGTCATGTAGCTGCTGGCGTCGCTCGCCAGGAAGAGCACCGCGCTGGCGATCTCCTCCGGTGTCCCGGCCCGGCCCATCGGGCGGTCGTGCGCGTCCTTCTCGAACACCGCCCACTCCTCCTGGAGTTGGCGGGCCTCCTCGCGGAGCATCGGGGTCTCGGTGTCGCCGGGGTTGACCGAGTTGACCCGGATGCCGGCCGCCGCGTGGTCGATCGCCAGGGCGCGGGTCATGTTGACCACGGCGGCCTTGGAGGCGCAGTAGACCAGGGCCTGGGCGCCGCCCTTCATGCCCCAGCCGGAGCCGGTGTTGACGATCGAGCCGCCCTCCTTCATGGCCGGAATGGCGAAGCGGCACATCAGGTAGACCGAGCGGACGTTGACCGCCATCACCAGGTCCCAGTCATCCACCCCGATCTCCAGCGCGGTCTGCCGGCGGGTGATCCCGGCGTTGTTGAAGAGCACGTGCAGCCCTCCGTAGGTCTCCACCGCGATGGTGACGACCCGTCGGCAGTCGGTCTCCGAGGAGACGTCGGCCCGCACCGCGGTGGCCCGGCCGCCGTCCGCCTCGATCTCCCGGACCACCGCCGTGGCGTCCGCCAGGTCGGCGATCACCACGGCGGCGCCCTCGGCGGCGAACAGCTTGGCGGTGGCACGCCCGATGCCGGAGGCTCCGCCGGTGACGATGGCGACCTTGTTCTGCAGGGTGTTCATAGATCCTCACTTGCTGACTGGATGCGGTACACCACGGATTCGCGGTGGCCGGTGACCACTCGGGCCGGGCCGCTGAGCGCGGCGTCGGCCAGCGGGTCTCCGCTGTCGACGAGCAGCGGGCGGCCGCCGAGTGCGGCGAGCTTCTGCTGGGTGGCGAGCACGGTGATCCCGGCCAGCCGCTCCAGCACCCGTGGGCTGAACTGCTGGTTGCCCCGTCCGATCACGAAGCCCTGCCCCCCGATGACGGAGAGCACCGCGCACGTGACCTGTGACATGGCATGGGTGAGCAGGGTCTGCTCGGTGACGTCCAGGGCGAGCAGCTCCCCGTCCCGGACCAGGTCCACGCCCAAGGGCGTGAGTTCCAGGCCGAGTTGGCGCCCGACCGCCAGGGTGGTGGCGCCCGGCCCGAGGGCGTACGAGACCCCCGGCGCCATCTCGGCCACCACCGCGCGGGCCACCGACTCCACCGAGCCGGGCGGCGCGGCGGCGGAGCCGGTCTTGCGGCCGCTGAGCCGGGCCCGGGCGGCGGGCACCCGGAGCGTCCCGTACAGCCGGGCCCCGACCCGGCCGGCCCGGTGGGCCTCCTCGTCCAGGTCGACCACCTCGGCCTCCAGCGTCCGCCCGTCGTACCCGGCCGCCGTCACCCCGGCGGCGAAAGGGCTGACGGCGAAGCAGCCGGAGTACACCTTCACCCCGGCCGGGACGCCGAGCACCGCACCGGCCGGCCCGGCGTCCAGCACGTCCCTCGCGGTGCCGTCCCCGCCCGCGAAGAGCAGCAGGTCCACCCCGCCCAGAGCCGCCACGGCCCGGCGGGTGTCCGCCGCCGTGGTCGTCAACTCAGCTGATCCGTACCGGACTTCATGGCGCACTCCGGCGGCCCGGGCACTCTCCTCCCCCATCGCGCCCGCCGCCGTCCTGACCAGCAGGCCCGGCCGCCTGGCGTGCAACGCCCGCAGCGCGGCCGCCGCCCGCTCCGCGGCCCGGGGCACCGCCCCCAGGGCCAGCGCCCTGGCCTGCACCCCGGCGCCGTCGCTGCCCTTGAGCGCGACCGCGCCGCCGAGCCCGGCCACCGGGTTGACCACCAGGCCGACGATCACCGCCGGTGCTTCCGCAGGTAGGCGCGCCAGGTGGGGGCCCACTGCGCCGGGTCGTCCAGGCAGCTGCCGTCGATCCTGTGCACGGTCTGGTTGTAGGGCGCCCCCTTGACGAACTCCGGCTCGGTGTGCGCCTCTTCGGCCACGTGGGCGAGCACGGCGGCGTACTCGTCCAGGTCCTCCCGGGAGTACGACTCGGTGGGCTCCAGGGTGAACGGCTCGGGCACCACGTAGGGGTGGTGGCTGGTCCAGTAGTGCAGCCCGAAGTCGGCGGCCCGGACGCCGATCTCCTCGGAGTGCACGCCGGTCTGCTCCGACAGCTCCTGCCAGGAGTACCGGACCTGCTCGACCCGGCGCCGCTCGGGCCACGGGACGGAGGCCCCGGGGATCTGCTTCACCTTGTGCAGCAGGTAGTTGTTGTTCAGCACCGCGGTCTCGGCCACCTCGCGCAGGCCCTCGGCGCCGAGCGCCATCACCCAGGCGTAGGCCCGCACCACGTTGGGCGTCACCCCCAGGAACGGCCGGATCTTGCCGACGCTGCTGTCCGGGGTGACGAGCCGGTACTCCTCGCCGACCCGGTCCACCACCGGGCCCGGCAGGAAGGGCACCAGCGCCTCGGAGACCCCGCAGGCGCCGGCCGCCGGGCCGCCGCAGGCGTGCGGGGTGGAGAAGGTCTTGTGCAGGTTGAAGTGGCAGAGGTCGAAGCCGGCCTCCCGGGCCCGGGTGATGCCCAGGACGCCGTTGGCGTTGGCCTGGTCGTAGCAGGCCAACCCGCCTGCCGCGTGCACGAGTTCGACGAACTCGCGGATCCTCGGGTTGAAGATCCCGGTGTCCTCCGGGTTGGTGATCAGCAGCGCGGCGGTGCGCGGGCCGACGGCGGCGCGCAGCGCCTCGATGTCCGGGTAGCCGTCGGCGTCCGGCATCAGGGTGATCACCTCGTACCCGGCCACCTTGGCGCAGGCCGCGTTCGAGGGGTGCGAGAACATGGTGGTGATCACCTGGTCCCGCTGCCCGCCCTCGCCCCGGGAGGCGTGGTAGGCGCGGATCATCGCGATGTTGGCGTAGATCGCCGCCGATCCGGCCCCGGGCTGGAGCGAGACCCGGCTCATGCCGGAGACCTCCTTGAGGATCTGCTCCAGCCGCCAGTACACCTCCAGCACGCCCTGCACCGTGGACTCCGGCTGGAGCGGGTGGAGTTCGGCCACCTTCGGGTCCCGCACGAAGGTGTCGTTCACCTTCGGGCTGTACTTCATGGTGCAGGTGCCCTGGCCGACGTCGATGGTGAAGTCGGCGCCCAGGGTCTCCTGGGAGAGCCGGAACCAGTGCCGGACCACCTGGTTCTGCGAGAGCTCCGGCAGTGCGGGCGGGGTCTCGCGTCGTACGCCGTCCGGGAGTTCGACCAGCGGGGCGCCGGGGGCCGGGACGCCGATGCCGCGCCGGCCGGGCCGGGACAGCTCGAAGACGATCTCCTCGTCCCAGCGCGCCTGGTGGAAGCGGCGCAGTGCGGGCTTGGGCGCCACCGGAAGGGAGGCGAAGGACTCTCCGTGCGAGCTCACCGGGTACCTCCGAGGGTGGCCAGGGCGCCCTTCACGGCCGCCGCGAGGGTGTCGATGTCGGCGATGTCGTGCCGTTCGGTGACGCAGACCAGCAGTTCGCGCTCCCCGAGCCGGACCCCGCCGAGGATGCCCTGCTCCAGCAGGGCCGCCAGCAGCGCGTCGGCGTCCGGCACCTCGATCGCGAACTCCCGGAAGTGGATGGCCTCCTGGTGCCGCACCACCGCCCCCGCACCGGCCAGCGCGGTCATCGCGTACCGGGTGCGGGCCAGCACCGTCTCGCCGAGCTCGCGCATCCCCTGCGGGCCCATCAGCGCCAGGTAGACCCCGGCGGTGATGCCCCACAGGGCGGCGGCGGTGCCGACCCACTCCTTGCCCTCCTCGCGCAGCGCGAAGGAGGTGCGGTCGTAGAAGACGTCGCCGAAGCCGTACTCGCCCTCCACCGCCGTCGGCGCGATGCCGAACAGGCGGGACGGGTACTCGGCCACCAGCCGCTCCTCGTCCCGGCTGGCGATGAAGCCGGCCTGGCCGCCGCCGTACTGCTGGTGCATGCCCAGCGACTGGATGTCCCCGCAGACCAGGTCGGCGCCGTAGCTCGCGGGCGGGGCGAGCACGCCGAGCGAGACCGGATCGGTGCCGACCACCAGCAGCGCGCCCACCGCATGGGCCTGCTCGGCGAGTTGACGACCCTTGGTCTCCACCACGCCGTAGACGTTCGGGGTCTCCAGGTAGAGCGCGGCGAAGCTCTCGTCCAGGGTGATCTCGCCGAGCTCGCCGGAGTCGGCGACCGGGGCGAGCACCACCTCCAGGTCGGGCGCCAGGTAGTCGCGGATCTTGGCCAGCTTGTCGGCGGCCACCGCCCCGCTGACCAGTACCCGGCCCCGCCCGGTGTAGCGCGCGGCCATCCGCAGCGCCGTCCCGGCGGCCTGGTAGCCGTCGTAGGTGGGGACGTTGACCACGTCCATCTCCAGCAGCTCGGCCATCAGCGAGACGTACTCGAAGAGCGCCTGGAAGCGGCCGTGGTCCTCGTAGGGCTCGCCCGCGTAGGCGGTGAGGAACTCGCCGCGGCCGTTCACCTCGTCGCAGACCGCCGGGACGTGGTGCGGGTAGCAGCCGTGGCCGAGGAAGCTCAGGAGCTCGGTGGTGTCGGAGTTGCGGGCCAGCAGGCCGCGTACGTGCCGCGCCAGGCCCTGCTCGTCGGCGAACGGCTCGGGCAGGTCGAGCGGGCGGCCGAGCCGCAGGTCGGCGGGGATGTCGCCGTAGAACTCGGCCACGTCCGCGGCGCCGATCTCGGCGAGCATCGCCGCGCGGGCCTCGGGCCCGGCGTTGGGTATGTAGGGGTGACTCAAGGGGTGGCTCATCTCGCTCCTCAAGAGTGGTCGAGCACTACGGCGTCGTGCGCCGCGATGGTGACGGTGCCGGACAGCTGACGCCCGGTCAGCAGGTCCGTACCGTCCTCGGGCAGGGTCACGGTGGCCGGCCCGGCCCCGTGGTTGAGCAGGAACAGGTAGCGGCCCCGGCGGCAGAGCTCGACGCCGTCGGGCAGCTCGGTGCCGCTCACCCCGGCGGCTTCGAGCACCGCGTCGAGGAAGGGCGCCGGATCCTCCGGCAGGCAGCTCAGGTAGGTGGCGGTGCCGTGCCGGGTGACGGCCGGTCGGCCGTCCAGCGGGCCGCCCCGGTAGCGGGCCAGCACCTCGGCGCCCTCGGTCTCCAGCCACTCGGTCCAGGTCCGGGCGGTGAGCTCCTCGCCGCCCGCCGTCTCGACGCGCTGGGCCTCGCCGTCCGGCAGCGGCCAGAACTCCTCCACCCGCACCCCGAGCAGCCCCCGCAGCGGCCCGGGTGCCCCGCCCTCGTGCACCTGGTCGGCGGCGTCCACCACCCCGCTGAACGGGCCGACCACCAACTGGCCCTGAAATGCTGCCAGGTTGGCCGCCTGCTCCGCGGTGCAGAGGTAGAGGTTGGGCGCGATGACCACCCGGTAGCCGCTCAGGTCCCGCCCGGGCGGGGTGAGGTCCACCGCGATGCCGCGGGCGTGCAGCGGCGCGTACCAGGAGAGCAGCAGCTGATGCAGCCTCAGCCGGTTCGAGGGCAGCGACTCGGGGGCCTCCAGGCCCCACCAGCTCTCCCAGTCCAGCACCAGCGCGACCTCGGCCCGGGTCTCGGTGCCCGCCACCTCGGCGAGGCGCCGGACGTCCGCGCCGAGCGCGACCGTCTCCCGCCACTGGCGGGTGGCGGTGCCGCCGTGCGGGAGCATCGCCGAGTGGAACTTCTCCGGGCCGTACTTCGCCTGACGCCACTGGAAGAACATCACCCCGTCCGAGCCGTGCGCCAGCGCCTGGAGGCTGTGCAGCCGCATCACGCCCGGCGCCTTCGGCACGTTCACCTCGCGCCAACTCACCGCGCCGGGCGCCGACTCCAGCAGCAGCCAGGGCTGCCGCTTGAGCGAGCGCATCAGGTCGTAGCTGAGCGCCACCTTGACGTGCGCCCTCGGGTCGGCCGGGTCCGGGTAGGCGTCGTCGGTGACCAGGTCCTCGGCGGCGGCCCACTTCCAGTAGTCGAGGTCGCGCAGGACGCTCATGAAGTTGGTGGTCACCGGAACGTCGGGGGTGACCTCCTTGAGCACCGCGCGCTCGGCCTCGAAGCAGGCCAGCAGCGCGTCGCTGGAGAACCGCCGCCAGTCCAGCAGCTGGGCCGGGTTGACCGGGCCGGGGGCCTTGCGGGGCGGCTCCAGCTGCCCCCAGTCGGTGTAGTGCTGGCCCCAACAGGACGTGCCCCAGGCCGCGTTGAGCCCGTCCAGGGTGGTGTAGCGCTCGCGCAGCCAGCGCCGGAAGTCGCGGGCGGACTCCTCGCAGAAGCACTCGGTGGTGTGGTCGGCGTACTCGTTCCCGACGTGCCACATCACCAGGGCGGGGTGGTCCCGGTACCGCTCGGCCACGGCCCGGGCCAGCCGGACGGTGGCCGCCCGGAAGACCGGCGAGGAGGGGCAGTACCCCTGCCGGGAGCCGAATTCCAGCCGGGTGCCGGCCGCGTCCTGCGGCCGCACCTCCGGGTGGAGCCGGACCAGCCAGGGCGGCGGGGTGGCGGTGGCGGTGGCCAGGTCGGCCGCGATGCCGTGCTCGTGCAGCAGGTCCAGCACCCGGTCCAGCCAGCCGAACTCGTAGACACCGGGCGCCGGTTCGAGCCTCGACCAGGAGAAGACCGCGACGGTGGCCACGTTCACCCCGGCCTCGGCCATCAGCCGGACGTCCTCCGCCCAGACCTCCTCGGGCCACTGCTCGGGGTTGTAGTCGCCCCCGTAGAGCAGCCCCGGCACACGCGTCAGACCCATGGACTCCGACTCCCCCTCCGGCCATCCGAATTTTGTATTCAGAATACTTAGTTCAGTACTCTGCATTCGGTCAAGAGCTATGCTGAGATCCGACCGATAGGGGGCCCGATGGCGATCGAACGCCGTCCGCTGCGCGAGCAGATCCGCGACGAGCTGATGGACCGTCTGACCCGCGGCGAGTTCGCTGCCGGCACCGACGTCAACGAGGCGGTCCTGGCAGCCGAGTTGGGCGTCAGCCGGACTCCGCTCCGCGAGGCGCTGATCACCCTCACGGGCGAGGGCGTGCTGGAGAGCAACCAGGGCCGCGGCTTCCGCTTCGCCCCGGTCAGCCGCCGCGAGTTCCGCGAACTGGTCGCCATAGTCGCCGCGTTGGAGTCCCTCGCTCTGGAGTCCTCCGATCCCGGGCACCTGGCCGCCACCGCCCCGCGCCTGCTGGAGCTGGCCCAGGGCTTCCCCGACCCGCTGGCCGAGCACGCCGTGGTCGACCGCCTCGACGACGAGTGGCACGGCCTCCTCCTCGGCGGCTGCCCCAACGGCCGCCTGCTCGACCTGCTCTCCCGGGTCAAGGCCGGCATGCGCCGCTACGAGAACCTCGTCATCCCCGAGGACCAACTCGTCGCCCGCCAGTCCGAGGAACACTGCGAGATCGCCCGCCGCCTCCTCGAAGGCGACCTCCCCGGCGCCACCGCCGCCCTCCGCGCCAACTGGGTCAACGGCATGGAGCGCATGCTCGCCCACATCCCGGAGGACTGACCGCCCCTTCCCCCGGGCATGACGATGGGCGACCATGACACGCACGGGGGAGGTCAAGTCGTGGGCTGCATAGTCGTGGTGTGGTTCTTCCTGCTCGTACTCGCCTTCAATTCGGGGGATGTCAGCGCCGAGGTCGGCTTCATCCTGATCGGGCTGGTCGCGATGCTGCTCGCGGTCTGGCGGAGGAGGGCACCCAACCGCGCGGCCGCCCGGCTGACCCGCCGACAGGCCGATCTGGCGACCGCCATGGCGGGCTGGCACCGGCCGCCCCACGCCCGGCCGGAGCGGGACACCGGCCGGCACCGACCGGTTCCGGCCACCGTGCCGAGCGGTCCCGGCACGCACGTCGGCGTCCGTCCGGCCACTCTGCACGACGGGCGGACCGTGATGCTGCCGGACGCCGGGCAGGGTCTGCGGCTGCTCCAGGAGACGGCCTCCGGTCTCACCCGGACGATCGTCGACGAGGCCCGGCTGCTCGCCCAGCAGCTCGCGGCCTCACCGGCCGGTGTCTGCACCGTCGCCCCGTTCCGACGAAGGGGTGGCCAACTCGGCTGGCGGGAGCCGGAGTCGGGCTCACGGCTCACTCCGGAAGCCGCCGATCTCGTCCACCGGACACGGGCCTGGGCCGACGCCCGATGCACCGTCCTGTCTCCGCTCCACCCGGCGGCCGGCGTGCTCGCCAGTGTCCACCGGACGGCCCTGCTGGTGGTGACCGCTCTGGCGGAGCCACTGCCGGACATCGCGTTCGCCGGTCCGAGGGAGCTCCCGGTGCACCCGACACTGGACTGGGCCGCCCTGGTCCGGCACCTCAGGGACGCCCTGCTCGAAGCATCGGGTGTCCTCGACGCACATCCGTCGACCCGACCGGCGGAGCTGCTCCGGCCGCCCCGGGACGCCCGCTTCCATCCCCACGTCTCCCCGTCGGCGACCGACGAGCGGTTGGCCGAGTTCCTGGTCGAGAGCACCGGCAGGCTGCCCGAACTCGGCACGCCGGGTCCGGCGTCGGCGTTCTCGGACGTGATCGCCGGCGGCGACCTGCTGGCCGGCTTTCTGACCACGGAGATCCGGCAGCGCTTTGAGCGGTCGACCCTCGGCGCCCCCGCCGTCGCGGCCTGGCCCGAGGACGTGGTCACCGACGACGTCCTCCGACGTCTCCATCTCGCCTACTCAGCCCTGGCGTTGACCTATCTGACGGAGGTATCGAACCGCATGCAGGAGTACACCGACCGTTCCGGCATGAGCGAGCCGCGCCCGCCGGTCACCTTCACCGGCCACGTCGGCCAGGTGAACATCGCCGACACCATCCAGATCATCGGCGCCAACATCGCGGCCATCATGGAGCGCGGCGACGACCGCTCGGTGGCCGCCATCGACGCCCTCAACGCGGCGATCCAGCAGGAGGACTCGCTCTCGGAGGTGCAGCGCGCGGAGCTGCTGGACAACCTCGCCGACGTCTCCGAGGCCGCCGCCAACCCCGGCGAGCGGCGCCTGCGCTCCCGGGCCCGCCTCGCCCTGGAGGCCATCGGCCGCGCCGGGGCGGCGATCGGCACCACCTCCCCGATCGCGCAGGCCGTCACCGACTGGCAGCACGTCTACACCTCGCTGTTCTGAACGGACCACTCAGGAAGCTCCGGCGGTCCACGGAGTTTTCCCGCCCGGCACCCACCGCTCCCGGTGCCGGGCTAGGGTGGGCGCCCACCGCTCCCCAGCGGTACGGCAGTACGAGCGGTTGTGAGCGCTCACAGGGACTGCCGGCGGTCCGAGTTGTCCGACCCGGGAGGAAGCCGTGCGTCCAGCCAGATCCGCCGGAGCGGCGGCGCCGCTCGTCGGGCGCGAGGCCCTGCTCGCCGACCTGTCCGCCGCCCTGGCCGGGCCCGCCGGGTTGGTGGTGCTCACCGGACCGGCCGGGGCCGGAAGGAGCGCGGTGGTGGGCGAGTTGGCCCGGCTGCCACTGCCGGGCGGGCGGCCGCTGCTGACCGGCCGGTGCGGCGGGGGCGGGCACCGCTTCCCGCTCGGCGCGGTGGTGGACGCGCTCGCCCCGGGGACCACCCTGCTGGCCGCCACCACCCTGCCGCCCGTCACCGGCGCGCTGCACGCCCTGCTCCCGGAGCTCTCCGGACAGCTGCCACCGCCGCCGCCCTCCGCCGAACTCCACCTGGTGTTCCGGGGATTGGCGGCCCTGCTGGCCGAGCTGCAACCGGTCCTGGTGCTGGAGGACCTGCACGCCGCCGACCCCCTGACGGTCCGTTTCCTCCGGTACCTGGTGGCCCGGCCCCCCGCCGTCACCCGCCTGGTGCTGACCAGCCGCCGCTCCACCGCCGCCTGCCTGACCCTGGCCGGTCTGCTCGCCGAAGCCCGCTGCCCCACCACCGAGCTGGCCGTCGAACCGCTGACCCTCGACCAACTCGCCCTGCTTCCCGGCCACACCGCCTCGCCCGCGCTCCTCGCCGAGGTACTGCGCCGCACCACCGGCCTGCCCGGCCTGGCCGCCGCCCTGCTGGCCGCCGCACCGGCCGTGCTCCCCGAGCCCCCGCCGCTGCCCCCGGCCGCCCGCCGCGAGCTGCTCGGGCGGTTCTCCGAACTCACGGACACCGCACGGCTGTTGACCCAGGCGGCAGCCACCCTGGAGAGCCCCGTCACCGCTCCCACGCTGGCCGCCGTGGCCGGCACCGGCCTCGCCGACGCGGCCGCCGCGCTGCCGCTCGCCACCGAGGCCGGGCTGCTCGCCGAGCACCCCGACGGCACCTTCGCCCCCGCCCACCCGCTCGCCCGGACCGCCGCCGCCGAGCTCACCGGGCCGGAGCAGCGCCGCCGGCTCCACCTGCGCGCGGCCCGCCGCCTGCGCTCCGGCCCCGACCGCGCCCCGCTGGCCGAACTCGCCCGCCACCACCGGCTGGCCGCCTCGCCGCACTGGCCCCAGTACGCCGAGACGGCGGCCGACGAGGCGGCCCGGGCCGGGCGCGCGGCGGAGGCGGTCGAGCTGCTCGACGCGGCGGCCCGCGCCACCACCGGAGTGCGGCGCGCCCGCCTGGCCCTCAAGCTCAGCCGGGCCGCGCTCACCGGGCGGCCCGACCCCGGGACGGTGCCGTTCCTCCAGGAGGTGCTGGCCGGGGAGCCGATGCCCACCGCCCTGCGGGGCGAACTCCGGCTCAACACCGGCATGTTGCTGCGCAACCAGGCGGGCGCCGGGGTGGCCGGGCGGGAGGTGATCGCCGAGGCGATCGCCGACCTGACCGACCAGCCGGAGCTGGCCGCCCGGGCGATGTCCACCCTGTCGATCCCCTCGGTGAGCGGCTGGCCCTTCCAGCGGCACCTCCGATGGCTCGCCCGCTCCCAGGAGTTGGCCGCCGAGATCGGCAACGCGGACACCCTGATGGCGGTCCAGGCGAACCGGGTGAGCACCCTGCTGTTCATCGGAGACCCCACCGCCTGGGACGCCGTCCGCGAACTGCCCACCGAGCCCGCCTCCCCCGCCCAGCTCCAGCACCTCACCCGGGCCCACGCCAACCTCGCCCACGCCTGCGTGATGCTCGGCTTCCCGCACGCCGCGGCCCGGTTCCTGGCCCGGGTCGAGGAGTTGAGCATCGGCATGGACAGCCCCTACTACTGCGGCCTCGCCGCCACCGCCCGGCTCCTGCTCGACTGGACCGGCGGACGCTGGGACCAACTGGACACCCGGGCCGCAGCCGCGGCCGCCGACTACGCCGACATCCCCGACCTGGAGGCCGAGGCCACCCTGGTACGCGGCCTGCACGCCCTGGTCACCGGCCGCACCGGCACCGCCCGCCGGTACCTGACGCAGGCTCAGCGCACCGTCCGGCAGGACACCGGCATGATCACCGCTGCCTCGGCCGGCGCGCTGGCCCGGATCGACCTCGCCGCCGGCCAGCCCGCCCGGGCCTGGGGCCACACCTGCCCCGCCCTCGACGCGCTGCGCCGGATCGGCGCCTGGGTCTGGGCCGCCGAGGTCGTCCCGGCCGCCGTCCAGTCCCTCACCGAGCTCGGCGACCATCCCGCCGCCGCAGCCCTCACCGCCGAGTTCGCCGCCGGCCTCGCCTCCCGCGACGCCCCCGCCGGTCTCGCGGCCCTCGCCACCTGCCGCGCCCTGCTCTCCCCCCACCCCTCGCCGTGGCTCGAGGCCGAGCTGGCCTGGACCGCCGCCGACCGCCCCTACGAACAGGCCCGGGCCCAACTCGCCCGCGGCCGCGCCGCCCTGGCCACCTCCCAGGACGGCACCCCCGACCTGCTCGCCGCCCTCGACCGCTTCACCACCCTCGGCGCCGGCTGGGACATCACCCTCACCCGCACCCTGCTCCGCGACCACGGCATCACCCCACCCACCCGAGGCGGCCGCCGCCCCTACGGCGCCACCCTCTCCCCCCGCGAACGCGAGATCGCCGAACTCGCCGCCACCGGCCTGCGCAACGCCGAGATCGCCGAACGCCTCGTCCTCTCCCACCGCACCGTCGAACACCACATCGCCAACGCCATGCGCAAACTCGCCGTCCCCTCCCGCACCGCCCTGGCCCCCGCCCTCACCCCGGAAACCACCTGACACCGCCTCGAACGGCACCTCGGCCGCAGCCTTCCCGCACGGGCGGTCCTGACGCACGGGCGGGGCTACCGCACCACCCGGTACGCCATGTAGACCACCTTCGACGCGAAGCGCCGGACCTCCACCAGGTCGAGGTCCACGTGCCGCTCCGCCTGGGGGAAGAACGGGACGCCGCCGCCGACCAGGACCGGGCAGACCCGGGCGCGGTACTCGTCGATCAGGTCGAGGGCGGCCGCCTCGGCCGCGAGCGTCGCGCCGCCGATGGCGATGTCCCCGTCCCCCGGTTCGGCGCGCAGCCGGGCGATCTCCTCCGCGAGGCCGGCGCCCGCCAGGCGGGTGGCGGTGCCGCGGACCTCGGTCAGGGTGCGGGAGAAGACCACCTTGGGGAGCGGGCACCACACGTCCACCCACTCCCGCTCCAACGGGTCGCTCGCGTTGGCCGGGTCCTCCCAGTAGAGCATCGTCTCGTACAGCCGACGGCCCATCAGGTGCACGTCCACGCCCCGCACCTCCTCGATGCAGAAGCGGAACACCTCCTCGTCCGGGTCCCCCCAGTCGAAGCGGCCGTCCGGTCCGATGACGTAGCCGTCCAGCGAGACGCCCATCGAGTAGGTCACCTTGCGCATCAGAAGTCCTCCTCCGCAACGGACTTCGACAGTACGGCCGCCCGCCCACCGCAGCCCCGAACGCCACTCGCACCACGGACGGTTTTCTGGGTGCCGCAGGGCCCTTCTCTGGGTGCCGTCGCCCCTGGCTGCGGTGCGCCGCCCGGCCCGATGCTCTTCTCCAGCGGCCGACGATGCCCGCCACCTACTCTCCCTCCCCCGGCTCCTGGAGACCTCCACATGAAGCTCCGAAGCACAGCCACCGCCGCCGCGGTCCTGCTCGCCGCCCTCGCGGTCCCCGCCCTGGCCGCCGCACCGGCCACCGCCGCCGAGGGCACCGTGGTCGGCACCGACCGCGCCGACGTGATCGAGGGTTCGTTCCTGGTGACCTTCGCCGACGGCCTCTCGGCCTCCGAAGTCGCGGCCAAGGCACAGCAGTTGGCGGGCCGTCACGGCGGCAGCCCGAGCCAGGTCTACACCGCCGCCCTGCACGGCTTCGCGGTCCGCCTCTCCGCCGTCGAGGCCCGCCGGCTGGCCGCCGAGCCGGGCGTGCGCCGGGTCGAGGCGGACGGCTGGGCGTCTGCCACCGCCACCCAGCCCAACCCGCCCTCCTGGGGTCTGGACCGGATCGACCAGGCCAACCTCCCGCTCGACAAGGCGTACACCTACGCCACCACCGCCTCCAACGTCACCGCGTACATCCTCGACACCGGTATCCGGTTCAGCCACCAGGAGTTCGGCGGACGGGCCGTCAGCGGCTACGACTTCGTGGACAACGACACCGACGCCTCCGACTGCCACGGCCACGGCACCCACGTCTCGGGCACCGTCGGCGGCTCCACCTACGGGGTGGCCAAGGGCGTCAAGCTGGTGGCCGTCCGGGTGCTCAACTGCCAGGCCACGGCGCCCTGGTCCACCATCATCAAGGGCATCGACTGGGTCACCGCCAACGCCGTGAAGCCCGCCGTGGCGAACATGAGCCTCGGCGGCAACTTCGACCAGACCGTGAACGACGCGGTCACCCGGTCGATAGCCTCGGGCGTCACCTACGCCCTCGCGGCCGGCAACAACAACAGCGACGCCTGCAGCTACTCCCCCGCCTCCACCCCCACGGCGATCACCCTCGGCGCCACCGACAACACCGACGCCCGCGCCACGTACTCCAACTACGGCAGCTGCCTGGACCTGTTCGGACCGGGCACGAACATCACCTCGGCCGGCTACCAGGGCGACAACTGGAACGCCACCATGAGCGGCACCTCGATGGCCTCCCCGCACGCCGCCGGTGCGGCGGCCCTGCTGCTCTCCGCCAACCCGGCCTGGACCCCGCAGCAGGTCCGGGACAAGCTGGTCGCCGACGCCACCCTCAACAAGGTGACCAACCCCGGCACCAACTCCGCGAACCGGCTGCTCAAGGTCGGCGGTGGCACCACCACCCCGCCCACCGGCCCGAAGTTCGAGAACACCGCCGACTACCAGATCGCCGACAACACCACCGTCGACTCCCCGGTCTCCGTCACCGGCGTCAGCGGCAACGCCCCGACCGGCCTCACCGTCGCCGTGGACATCCGCCACACCTACCGCGGTGACCTCAAGCTGGAGCTGATCGCCCCGGACGGCAGCTCCTACCTGCTCAAGGACTACAGCTCCACCGACAGCGCGTCCGACGTGCTGGGCAGCTACGTCGTCAACGCCTCCTCCGAGGCCGCCAACGGCACCTGGAAGCTCCGGACCACCGACAACGCGGCGAAGGACACCGGCTACGTCAACAGCTGGTCGCTCCAGTTCTGACCGACGCCTTCCGACCGACGCCCCGGCGAGTACGGCGGGGGGGGGCCCCCCCCCCCGGGGGGGGCCCCCCCCCCGGCGGGGGGGGGGGGGGGGGGCGGGGGGCGGGCCGGGGGGGGGGGGCGGGCCCCCCCCCCCGCCCCCCCGCCGCCCCCGGCGACC
>NZ_JBVJLD010000005.1:111366-206392 GCF_055584905.1 Kitasatospora sp. NPDC088742
CACTTTTCCCCCCCGCCGCCTCCCACCGCACCCCCGGGGTTCTCGGGGGGGCCGCACCCCCCCCGGGGGGCCCGCCCCGCCGGCGTGCGACGACGCGTGATGACGTGTGACGACTCGTCAGGGCCGGGGCCAGGGCCGCCCGGAGATCCGCTCGATCGAGCCGTTGAACCGCTGGAGGTACCCCGCGAAGGCGGCCACGTCCTCCTCGCTCCAGTCGTCGAGCACCGAATCCAGCCCGGCGACGATCTCCGCCCGCTCCAGCTCCAGCGCCCGGCCGCCCTCCGCCGTGACGCGGAACTTGCGGGCGATGCCGCCGCCCTCGTCGGGGATCCGCTCGACCAGACCGGCGCGGGTCATCGCCGCCGTCTGCCGGTTGAGCGTGGAGACGTCGAGCCCGAAGGCCTCGCTCAGCTGACCGATCGTCATCGGGCCCTCCACGCCGAGGCGGCTGAGCAGGATGTATGCGCTGCGGTCCAGCCCGCCCTCCCGCTTGCCGCGCGGGCTCAGGTGGCTGTGCCGGCCGAGCAGCATGGTCTCGAACTCGACCCGCTGAGTGGGCCTCTCCATCGCGCGCTTCCTTCCCGCCGTCACCTCTCCCACCAGCAGGTATACCACGGCCCGTGCACCGTACATGCATTGTGCATGATGCACATCGGATGTACGGTGCACAGACATCTGCCGCCCTGAGGAGACCCCGTGCCGGACACCCCACCCGCGAACACCCACCCCCGCGCCGTCACCGGCGTGCTCGCCCTCGCCGGCATCGTCGCCGCCGTGATGCAGACCCTGGTGGTCCCGCTGATCGGCGACCTGCCCGCGCTGCTCTCCACCAGCGCCTCGAACGCCTCCTGGGTGATCACCGCCACCCTGCTCTCGGCCGCCGTGGCCACCCCCGTCGCCGGACGGCTGGGCGACATGTACGGCAAGCGCCGGATGCTGCTGGTCTCCACCGCGCCGCTGATCGCCGGTTCGGTGGTCTGCGCGCTCTCCTCCTCGGTGCTCCCGATGATCGTCGGGCGCGGTCTCCAGGGCGTCGGCATGGGCATCGTGCCGCTCGGCATCAGCCTGCTGCGCGACCTGCTGCCGCCGGAGCGGCTCGGCTCGGCGATCGCCGTGATGAGCGCCTCGATGGGCGTCGGCGGCGCGCTCGGCCTGCCGTTCTCGGCCGCCGTCGCGGAGCACGCCAGCTGGCGGGTGCTGTTCTGGGTGGCCGCCGCGCTCAGCCTGCTGGTGGCCGTCCTGGTCGCCCGCACCGTCCCCGCCGGACGCTCCGTCAACTCCGCCGCCGGACACACAGCCGACGCCGGACGCTTCGACCTCCCCGGCGCGCTCGGCCTCGGCGCCGGCCTGGTCGCCCTCCTCCTCGCCGTCTCCAAGGGCTCCGACTGGGGCTGGAGCAGCCCCACCACCCTCGGCCTGTCCGCCGCCGCGCTCGCCCTGCTGCTGCTCTGGGGTGCCTGGGAGCTGCGCACCCCCGACCCGCTGGTCGACCTGCGGGTGACCGCCCGGCCGCAGGTGCTGCTCACCAACGCCGCGTCCGTCCTGGTCGGCTTCGCCATGTACGCCCAGTCCCTGGTGGTCCCTCAGCTGCTCCAGCTGCCCGAGGCCACCGGCTACGGGCTCGGCCAGTCGATGATGGCGATGGGCCTGTGGATGGCCCCGGCCGGGCTGGCCATGATGCTGCTCGCCCCGCTCGGCGCCAAGCTCTCCGCCGCCAAGGGCCCCAAGGTCACGCTGGCCGTCGGCAGCCTGGTGATCGCCCTCGGCTACGGCTCCGCCCAGCTGCTGCTCGGCTCCACCTGGGGCCTGCTGCTGGCCTCCCTGGTCTGCAACACAGGTGTCGGCCTCGCGTACGGCGCGATGCCCTCGCTCATCATGGGCGCCGTCCCGCCGCGGGAGACCGCCTCGGCGAACAGCTTCAACACCCTGATGCGCTCCATCGGCAGCTCCGTCTCCGCCGCCGTCATGGGCGTGGTGCTGGCCCAGCTGACCATCGACTTCCACGGCCGCGCGCTCCCCTCCGAGCACGGCTTCCGGATCGCCCTGCTGATCGGCTCCGTCGTCGCCCTGGCCGCGGCCGCCGTGGCCGCCACCATCCCGGCCGCCCGCCCCGCCGCGGCCGTCGGCGCCCCCGCACCGGCCGAGGCCGCCCGGGCCTGACCCACGCCGATCATGACGCCCCGTCAGACGTATGCTCACGGTCGGGGAACCACCGACCGAGAGGGGAACGTCATGTCCGACCGGCTCACCGTCGGTGTGCTCGGCACCGGGATCATGGGTGCGGCGATGGCCCGCAACCTGGCCCGGGCCGGGCACGCCGTCACCGCCTGGAACCGCACCCGCGCCAAGGCCGAACCGCTGGCCGCCGACGGCGTCGCGATCGCGGACACCGCCGCCGAGGCCGTCGAGGGCGCCGACGTGGTGCTGACGATGCTGCACGACGGCGCGGCCGTACTGGCCGCGATGGCGCAGGCCGCACCCGGTCTGCGCCCCGGGGCGCTCTGGATGCAGTCCACCACCGTGGGCCTGGACGACATCGCCGCGCTGGCCGAACTGGCCGCCGCGCACGGCCTGGTGTTCTTCGACGCCCCCGTGCTCGGCACCCGCGCACCCGCCGAGGCCGGTCAGCTCACCGTGCTGGCCGCCGGGCCCGCCGAGCACCGGGCCGGCCTGGCGCCGGTCTGCGAGGCGGTCGGCGCCCGGACGGTGTGGACCGGTGACGACGGCGCGAGCGGCGCCGCCACCCGCCTCAAGCTGGTCGCCAACAGCTGGGTGCTGGCGGCCACCAACGCGGCCGGCGAGGCGCTCGCGCTCTCCCACGGCCTGGGCGTCGACCCGCAGCACTTCCTCGACCTGATCGCCGGCGGCCCGCTGGACATGGGCTACCTGCACGCCAAGTCCGCCCTGATCCTCGGCGACGGCCTCAGCCCGGCCAGCTTCGCCGTCACCACCGCCGCCAAGGACGCCCGCCTGATCGTCGAGGCCGGCGCCCGGCACGGCGTCCGCCTCGACGTGGCCGCCGCCTCGGCCGAACGCTTCGAGCGGGCCGCCGCCCAGGGGCACGGCGACCAGGACATGGCCGCCGCGTACTACGCCAGCTTCGCGCCCGACGCCGAACCCGACCACTCCTCCTGACGGACCGTCGCCCGGGGCCGGACTCGGCAATCGAACATCCGGCCCCCGTGCGGCACTCCGCCCTACTCTCTCCTCCAGGTATCCCGACCCGAGGAGACGTCAGATGACCAAGCCACCCCCGCCCCAGGTCTGGCCCAGCCTGCGCGCGGCCGACGCACCCGCCCTGATCCGCTTCCTGGTGGAGGCCTTCGGCTTCGAGGAGACCGCCGTCTACGCCGAGGGCGACACCGTCCACCACGCCCAGCTCTCCTGGCCGGCCGGCGGCGGCATCATGCTCGGCTCCGTCCGGGGCGGCGACGACGACCCGTGGCCGCTGCGACCCGGCACCTTCGGCGCCTACGTGGTGGTCACCGGCGACCCGGACGCCCTCTTCGCCCGCGCCGTGAAGGCCGGCGCCGAGGTGGTCACCGCACCGCGCGACGTCGACTACGGCAAGGACGGCTCCCGGGACTTCACCGTCCGCGACCCGGAGGGCAACCTCTGGTCCTTCGGCACCTACCCCGGCGAACCACGCTGACCAGCCGTCAGTTCGCCGTTTTGACCGGCCGGTTGCCGCCGCCCCAGGGTCGCGGCAGCCAGCCGTCCGACCGCACGTACGCGCTCCCGGGCATCGGCCGGTTGCTCGCCGAGACCGGCGAGTTCACCGGGCGGGCGCAGAAGCGGTACGACGACGCCGTGCTGATCCTGGAGGCGGTGGTCGAGCACGGCTTCGACTCCCCGCAGGGCCGCGCCTCGGTCGACTACTACCGCGAGCTCGGCCGCCACATGGGGCCTGAGCGACGTCCCGGAGATCTACCGGAAGTTCGAGACCCTGCTCGACGACCCGCTGCGGGAGGCCTTCGGCTACCCCGCCCCGCCGGCCGCCCTGCGCCGGGCCGTCCGGGCCGGGATGCGGCTGCGTGGCCGCTTCGTCCAACTGCTGCCCGCCCGCCGGACACCGCACTTCGCCCGGGACGGGCGGCAGGTCCGCGGCTACCCGAACGGGTACCGGCTGAGCGAGCTGGGCACCTTCGAAGCCGAGGCCCCGGCGAAGTGCCCCTTCCCCCACTCCTGACGACCGGCCCCGGACAGCGCAGTCCCCGGTACTTCCGTCCGTCGGCCGGATCCGTGGCCGTCGCTCACGGAACCGCGCCCGGATGGAGTTGCCGGGGGCCTGACCGGGGGGGCTTGGACCTGATCGCGCGGGGGGCCGACGTCTCGGCCGGCGGGGCGACCCGTCCGGTGTTCCCGGGGTGTACACACAAGTCTCCTCCGGTTTCCGGACAGGTCAACCCCCTCAGCGGAACAAACCCGCACTAGCCTGGTGCTGTGTCCGGTACCAGCGGCACTCATCACGGACGGCAGGCAATGACAGCGCACCTCACGAGTCTTCCGGTCATCGACCTCTCCCTCGCCGACGGCTCGGCCGAGGACCGGTCCCGGCTGCACGACGCGCTGCGCGCGGCCGCCACCGAGGTCGGCTTCTTCCAGCTCGTCGGCCACGGCGTGACGCCGACCGAGACCACCGAGCTGACCGACGCCATGCACGCCTTCTTCGCCCTCCCCGAGGCCGACCGACTGGCCGTCAGCAACCTCAACTCCCCGCACTACCGCGGCTACACCCGCACCGGCACCGAGCGCACCGGCGGCAGCCAGGACTGGCGCGACCAGCTCGACATCGGCGCCGAGCTGCCCCCGCACGTGCCCGGTCCCGAGGAGCAGCCCTACTGGTGGCTGGAGGGCCCGAACCAGTGGCCGCCCGCCCTCCCCGCGCTCCGCCCCGCCGCGCTCAACTGGATCGACCAGCTCGGCAAGGTCGCCGCCAAGCTGCTGCACGAGCTGCTCGCCTCGATCGGCGCCCGCCCCGACTTCTACGACTACGCCTTCGCCGGCCACCCCCACCTGCGGCTCAAGCTGGTCCGCTACCCCGGCACCGCCCCGGACGGGGCGGGCCAGGGCGTCGGCGCGCACAAGGACTACGGCTTCATCACCCTGCTGCTCCAGGACACCGTCGGCGGGCTGGAGGTCCTGCTCCCCGACGACACCTTCCTCGCCGTCCCGCCGATGCCCGGCGCCTTCGTGGTCAACCTCGGTGAGCTCCTCGAGGTCGCCACCGACGGCTACCTCAAGGCCACCCGCCACCGGGTGGTCAGCCCGCCCGGGGCACGCGAGCGGTTCTCCGTCCCGTTCTTCTACAACCCCCGCCTCGACGCCCACATCGAGCCCCTCGACTTCCCGCACGCCCACCACGCCCCCGGCGCCACCCAGGACCCGGCCAACCCGCTCTTCGCCGAGTTCGGCCGGAACGAACTCAAGGGCTACGCGAGGGCCCACCCCGAGGTGACGAAGCGTCACCACCCGGAGCTGCTCTCCGCCTGATCAGGCCTCGGCCCACTCCTCCTGGACCAGCGGCAGCCCCAGGGCGGAGCGGAACCGGGAGTCGGCCTGGCCGAAGAGCCTCAACTTGTCCATCTCCTTGACCAGTTGGCCGGTCTCCGTGGTGGCGGCCGCCCGGTCGGCCTGCTGGGCCTGCAGCTCCAGCTCCGCCCGCAGCGCACCGAGCCGCTCCTTCGGTGCGTCGCCCCAGTGCACGCCCTGCAGCAGGTCCGACTCCACCCTCAGCGCCTTGGCCACGTCCGCCGCGAGCTCCCGGTACTGGGCCGGGGCCTGGGCGGCGTCCTGGTCCGGCCACTGCGCGAGCGCCCGGTTGACCCCGCGCTCGGCCTCCAGGTAGCCGTACTGGTCGGGCTGGTAGGCGCTCGTCGGCCTGCCGATGGCACCCTGCCGGGGCCCCGGCAGGATGTAGTGGCAGAGCACGCCCCGCGCGCCGAGCTTCCAGCTGGCCGGGGTCGGGTGCAGCACGCCGACCCTGGTCCCGTTCGGGATGGACAGCCGGTCGAGCGTGTAGTCGAACTGCCGGTGGCGGCACTGGGCCAGGGCCATCCGGCCCAGCTCCTCGTTACCCGGGTAGTCGGGGACGTCCAGGTCGAAGAGGGCGAACACCTCGGTCCGGTGCGGCTCGGAGCACGGCACCTCCTCGCCCCGCTGCGGCTTCTCCCGGTCGCCGCGCAGGCACTGACCGGGCTCCCATCGGGGCCCCGCCTCGCGGACCCCCTCCTGGAAGCCCTCGCGGAACCCCCGGAGGAGGCTCGGCCCCACGGTCACCGCCAGCACCGTCGCCCCGAGGACGGCGCCGACCGCCACCACGAGGGCGATCCGCGCGCCCCGGCCGAGCCCCCGCCGGGGCTGCCCGGGCAGCCCCGGCGGCGCGAAGCCCGCCTGCACGGACGGTGCGGCGAAGGGGTTCGGCTCCGCCGTGTCGTGGTCCGAACCGTCCGGACGGGCAAAGCCCGAAGTCTCCACTGCTGTGCTCCCCCTGGATGCGCCGCCGGCGGTCGAACGGCTGCGCGAGCGTACCCGATCGACCGGACGGTGGGTCACTCGGTCCGCAGGGCGGCGGCCGTGGTGGTGCGGGCCGCCCAGGTGGCCGAAACCTGAACCCCACTGCTCGGCACCGGCCCGCCCCGAATGGGACACTACTGCTGTCACAGCGGTACTGCCGCGTCCCGATCCGAGCAGGAGGCCCCCCATGGCAGCGCCGGCACCGTCGCAGATGACCGTCGACGAGTTGGCCGCGCGGGCCGGGGTGACGGTGCGGACGCTGCGGTTCTACAGCACCAAGGGGCTGCTGCCGCCGCCGGAGCTGGGGCCGCGGCGGGTGGGGTGGTACGGGGCGGAGCACCTGGGGCGGCTGGAGCTGATCGAGGAGCTGCAGCGGCAGGGGCTGACGCTGGCCGCGATCGAGCGCTACCTGGCCCAACTTCCGGAGGACATCGGCTCCTTGGACCTCGCGTTCCACCGCGGCCTGGTCGCCTCCTGGACCCCCGAGGCAGCCGAGGAGGCGACCCGCGAGCAGCTGGGCCGCCGGGTCGGCCGGGAGCTCTCCGAGGAGGACGTGGACCGGCTGGCCGCGATGGGTGCGGTGCACCGCACCGAGGACCCGGAGCTCTTCAAGATCGAGCCCGGCATGCTGCCGCTCGGCGTCCGGGTGCTGGACGTCCCCATCCCGCTGGAGACCCTGCTCGCCGCCCGCGCCGTGGTCCGCCTGCACAGCCAGGCCACCGCCCACGACCTGCACCGCCTGTTCCGCGACACGGTCTGGCGCCCGTACCGGGAGAGCGAGCCGAGCGAGCAGGAGCTGGAGCGGATGAAGGGCCTGACCGAACAGATCCAACCCATGGTCGTCCAGGCCCTGGTGACGGCCTTCCAGCGTTCGCTGGCCGAGGAGCTCACCCGCCGCGAACCCTGACCGGCGGGCACCGCCTCAACGGGGCCATTCGACCAGGCAGACGGCCCTCCGCTCCGTGTTGAACGACCAGTTCTTGCTGACGGGCACTTCGGTGCGCAGCTCACCGACCCGATTGCCGTGCTCGGCCCGCCACTGCGCGCACCGCTCGGCCGCCTGGCGGTGCAGCACCGCCCCGCCCGGATAGGTGAAGCTGCCGGGCAGCCGGACGGCGGCGTAGACCTCGCCCTCGTGCGGCTCCGTGCACGGGACCGGCAGTACCTGACGGCTGGTCAGGTGGTCCGGCGCGGTGGTGCGGTCGTAGCACCGGCCGACCCCGAGTCCGGCGAGGTCAGCGGTGGGACTCAGCAACAGCCTCCCGCTGAGCAGCAGGTGGCCGACCCACACCGGGGCGAGGACCAGCGCGGCCCAGGCCAGGAACGTGCCGCGCAGGCTCCTGCGCTCCGGCTCCGACAGGGCGATGACTGCGGACGCCACGGCGCCCACCAGGCCGAGCAGCGGGGCCGGCAGGGTGACCAGGGCGAACGCCCCGGCGACCAGCGCGGGGGTGTTCCACTCCCCCACGGCCGCGGCCGCCCCCACCGCCACGGCCTCCGGCCCACGCCGCGAGCGGTGGAGCCGCTCGTACCTGGCCGCACGGACACGTCGAATGCGCTTGCGGCGCTGCCTGGACGACATGCTGACTCCCCCGAGCCCCCGGTCCGCGCGGCCTTGACCGGCCGTGCGGTAGGCCCGATTATCGCCCCGCTCGGGCCTTCTGAGAAGTCACGGCACCAGCACCACCGCACCTCGCCGTCCCGGGCGGGCCGGCAGACGGTGGGCCTCGGCCGCTTCGGCGAGCGGGAGGACGGTGCCGACCCGGAGGGCGAGGCGGCCGTCGGCGGCCAGGGCGCTCAGCCGGGCCAGGGCCACCGCGTCGGCGGCCACCCAGACCTGGGCCACCCGGATGCCGCGCAGGCCGACCGGGGCGCGGCCGGCCGAGAGCGCGACGAAGGCACCCCGGTTGCGGACCGCCCCGAGCGCCTCCACCCCGAGCAGCGCGGCGTCCAACGCCCCGTCCATCCCACCGGGCACCAACTCCCGTACCTGCTCGGCGAGTTCTCCGCCACCCCGGGGCACGAACCACTCCGCGCCCAGCCCGAGCAGCTGCTCCCGGTCCGCCTCCCCGCCTTGGGCCCGGGTGGCTCCACCTCCTCCGCCCTGAGCCGCTCCGGACCTCCGAACGTACGGATGACGACTGCACGCACTGCCACTCCCCTCCACGGGCCGATCACCAACTGCCGCCGACGCCAAGGCCCGTCACGCTCCCCGGGTAAGGACGCACCCCGAGGTGCGTACCGCGCCGGGAGGAGAGCCAGTGCCCACCATGACCGCCGCCCAGCGCCGCGCCGCCGAACGGGCCCGCTACGACGCCTACCCGGCCGAGTGCCCGGCCCGCCACCTGCTGGAGCGGATCGGCGACAAGTGGGTCAGCCTCACCGTCAACGCCCTCGCGGACGGGCCGCTGCGCTACTCGGAACTCCGCGCCCGGCCGGCCGGCCGGGGTCAGCGAGGCGGAACGAGGAGGGCCCTCCGTCCGGGCCCGGTGGGGGTCGGGGCCGGGAGGAGGGCCTCTCGTGGTGGGCGGCTGGGGGGACGCCCGTCACGACGCTAGGTGATCGCGGCGGCGGAACCGAGGACCGAAGGCGTCAACCACCGGACCCCGCACGCCAACGCCGGGCTGGCTATGCTCGGCTCCCATGCCGTCACAGCCGCACGAAGGGACCACGCCCTCGGCGTTCACCAGGGTGAACGCCGGCTGCGCCGAACTGCTGGGCGTCGACCGGGAGCAGTACGGCCAACTGCTGGGCATGGAGCCGGAGCACCTCACCGACGACCGCTACCGGACCCCGGCCGCCACCAACATCCGGATCTGGCAGCTGATGGTCACTCAGGTCCCGTGGACCGAGGTGGCGCAGGCGATGACGCGGCAGTCGCGGCTCGGGAGCTACGGCGTCTGGGACTACCTGATCACCTCCGCCGCCACCCCGCTCGCAGGACTGCGGGACGCCTCCGCGCACCTGGCCGCCATCGCGGACGCCGGGACGGAGGAGGTCCGGATCACCGAGGCGGACGGTCCGGAGGGCGGGGAGATCGTGATCACCCACGCCAACGAGGCCGACCTGACCGACGAGACCGCCGCCGCCATCCGGGCCTTCGCGATGGGCCTGTTCCGCCGCCGGCTCTCCGAGGCCACCGGGCGGGACCTGGTCCCCCTCCGGGTCGCGCTGGCCGCCCGCGCTCCCCGCCGGCACCGGTCGCTGCGCGAGCTCTACGGCGGGGCGCCGGTGGAGTTCGACGCCCCGATCTCCTCGGTCACCTTCGCCGCCGCCGATCTGACGGCCGCCAACCCCCTTGCCCAGCCGGGGCTTTCGGCCGTGCTGCGGGCACACGCGGAGCAGAGCGTGACCACCGCCGTCCCGCTGCACAGCTGGCTGGACCTGCTCCGGATCGCACTCGCGGCGGCGGAGCGGGAGGAGGGCGGGGCGAACCTGGCCGCGGTGGCGCAGCGGCTGTCGATCGGCCCGCGCACCCTCCAGCGCCGGCTGGACGAGCACGGGACCAGTTGGCGCGAGGAGCTGCAGTCCGCCCGCCGGCTGCGCGTCCTGGAGCTGCTGCGGACCACGGAGTTGAGCACCGAGACGATAGCCGCGCGCACCGGTTACGCCGACGCCCGCGCGCTGCGCCGCGCGGTGCGGCGGTGGTCCGGGCACAGCCCGAGCGCGCTGCGCGAACCCGAGGGGCCCGGCGGGTGACTGCTGGAGTCACCGGCCGGGCCCCGAGCGGGCGTCAGAAGGCTCAGAAGGTGCGGCCCTCCGCCGCCATCCGGTCGAGCAGCGCCGGGGGCTCGAAGCGCGCTCCGTAGGCGGCCGCCAACTCCCGGGCCCGGGCGGCGAATCCGCCGACGCCACCCTGGTAGCCGTTGATGTACTGGAGCACGCCGCCGGTCCAGGCCGGGAAGCCGATGCCGAGGATGGAGCCGACGTTGGCGTCCGGCACCGTGGTGAGGACGTTCTCCTCCAGGCAGCGGACCGAGTCGATCGCCTCGGCGAACAGCATCCGCTCCTGCATGTCCCGGAACGGGATCTCCGCGCCGGGGCGGGTGAAGTGCTCGCGCAGGCCCGGCCAGAGCCGGGTGCGCTTGCCGTCCTGGTAGTCGTAGAAGCCCGCTCCGCCGCTGCGCCCGGGGCGGTCGAACTCGGTGACCATCCGGTCGAAGACCTCGTCGGACGGGTGGCCGGGCCACTCGCCGCCGGCCTCCTCGACGGCGCGGCGGGCCTCGTCGCGGATCTTGCGCGGCAGGGTGAGGGTCAGCTCGTCGAGCAGCGAGAGCACCTTGGCGGGGTAGCCGGCCTGGGCGGCGGCCTGCTCGATCGAGGCGGGCTCCAGACCCTCGCCGACCATCGCCACGCCCTCGCTGATGAACTGTCCGATCACCCGGGAGGTGAAGAAGCCGCGCGAGTCGTTCACCACGATCGGGGTCTTCTTGATCTGCTGGACCAGGTCGAAGGCGGCGGCCAATGCCTCGTCGCCGGTCTGCGGGCCCCGGATGATCTCGACCAGCGGCATCTTGTCGACCGGCGAGAAGAAGTGCAGGCCGATGAAGTCGGCCGGGCGCTCGACGCCCTCCGCGAGCAGGCCGATCGGCAGGGTGGAGGTGTTGGAGCAGAGCAGCGCGTCGGGCGCGACCACGCCCTGGACCTCCTGGAACACCTTGTGCTTGAGCTCGGTGTTCTCGAAGACCGCCTCGATCACGGTGTCGCAGCCGGCCAGGTCGGCGGCCTCGGCGGTGGGGGTGATCCGGGCCAGGAAGGCGTCCCGGTCCTCGGCGGTCATCCGGCCGCGGGCCACCTGCTTCTCCAACAGGGCGGCGGAGTAGGCCTTTCCGCGCTCGGCGGCCTCCACCGTGACGTCCTTGAGGAAGACGGTGAGCCCGGCCTTGGCGCAGGAGAAGGCGATGCCCGCGCCCATCATCCCGGCGCCCAGCACGGCGACCTTCGAGGCCTTCCGCCTCGGCGGCGAAGCCGGGCGGCTGGCACCGGAGTTGACGGCCTGCATGTCGAAGAACAGCGCCTTGATCATGTTCTTCGAGGTCTGCCCGCAGGCCAGCTCGGTGAAGTAGCGGGCCTCGATCACGAAGGCGTTGTCCACGTCCACCTGGGAGCTCTCCACCGCGGCGGCCAGCACGTTGCGCGGGGCCGGGTAGGGGGCGCCGTTGATCTGCTTGCGCAGGTTGGCCGGGAAGGCGGGCAGGTTGGCGGCGAAGGCGGGGGTGGACGGGGTGCCGCCGGGGATCTTGTAGCCCTTGACGTCCCAGGGCTGGACGGCGGTCTCGTGGGCCTCCACCCAGGCGCGCGCCTTGGCGAGCAACTCGTCGGCATCAGCCACCAGTTCGTCCACCAGGCCGATCTCCAGCGCCTGCGCCGGACGGTACTGGCGGCCCTGCAGCAGCACCTTCAGCAGCGCGTCGGTGATGCCGAACATCCGGACGGCGCGGACCACACCGCCACCGCCGGGCAGCAGACCGAGCGTCACCTCGGGCAGGCCGATCTTGCTGCCGGGCGCGTCCAGCGCGATCCGGTGGTGGCAGGCCAGCGCCAGCTCCAGGCCGCCGCCGAGGGCGGCCCCGTTGATCGCCGCGACCACCGGCTTGCCGAGCGTCTCCAGGGTGCGGAGCGAGCGCTTGATCCGCATCGAGTTGTCGAACACCCGCTGGGCGTCCTCTGGTTGAGCAGCGGAAATCAGCCGCAGGTCGCCGCCGGCGAAGAAGGTCTTCTTGGCGGAGGTGATGATCACGCCGCGCAGACCGCCCTGGTCGGCGAGGTCCTTGAGGCGCTGGACGGTCTCCTCGAAGGCGGCCGTGAAGGCGGCATTCATGGTGTTGGCGGACTGGTCCGGGTCGTCGAGCACCAGGGTGACCACACCGGCCTGGTCCTGCTCCCAGCGGATGGGGGTGACGGAAGTCATGAGAGAGGGTCTCCAGAAGTCCAGAAGTGTCGGGTGGTCAGATGCGCTCGATGACGGTGGCGATGCCCATGCCACCGCCGACGCACAGGGTCACCAGGCCGTAGCGCTGGTCGCGGCGCTCCAGCTCGTCCAGCACCGTGCCGATCAGCATCGCGCCGGTGGCGCCCAGCGGGTGGCCGAGCGCGATCGAGCCACCGTTGACGTTCACCTGGTCCGGGCGGAAGCCGAGCTCGCGGACGAAGCGCAGGGCGACGGCGGCGAAGGCCTCGTTGATCTCCACCAGGTCGATGTCGGCCGCGGTCAGCCCGGCCTTGGCGAGGGCCTTGCGGGTGGCCGGGGCGGGGCCGGTGAGCATGATGGTGGGCTCGGAGCCGGAGACGGCGGCCGAGACGATCCGGCCGCGCGGGCGCAGCCCGTACCGCTCGCCGACCTCCTTGGAGCCGATCGCGACCAGGGCCGCGCCGTCCACGATGCCGGAGGAGTTGCCCGCGTGGTGGACGTGGTCGATGGCCTCCACCCAGTGGTACTTCTGCAGCGCGACGGCGTCGAAGCCGCCCATCTCGCCGATCGCGGCGAACGAGGGCTTCAGCCCGGCCAGGGTGTCCACGGTGGTGCCCGGGCGGATGAACTCGTCGCGCTCCAGCACCACCAGGCCGTTGCGGTCGCGGACCGGCACCACCGAGCGGTCGAACAGGCCGTCGGCCTGCGCCTTGGCGGCCCGGGCCTGGGACTCGGCGGCGAAGGCGTCCACGTCGGTGCGGGAGAAGCCCTCGATGGTGGCGATCAGGTCGGCGCCGACGCCCTGCGGGATGAAGGAGGTCTCGTACGCGGTCATCGGGTCGGCGAACCAGGCGCCGCCGTCGGAGCCCATCTTCACCCGGCTCATCGACTCCACGCCGCCGGCCAGGATCAGGTCCTCCCAGCCCGAACGGATCTTGGCGGCGGCCATGTTGACCGCCTCCAGGCCGGAGGCGCAGAAGCGGTTCTCCTGCACACCGGCCACGGTGTCCGGCAGGCCGGCCGCGATGGCGGCGACCCGGGCGATGTCGGAGCCCTGGTCACCGATCGGGCTGACCACGCCGAGCACGATGTCGTCGATCGCGGCCGGGTCCAGGCCGGGGAGGCGGCGCTGGATCTCGTGGATCAGGCCGACCACCAGGTCGATCGGCTTGGTGGCGTGCAGCGAACCGTTGGCCTTGCCCCGGCCGCGCGGGGTGCGGATCGCCTCGTAGACGTACGCTTCGGTGGTCACGATGTGAGTGCCTTTCAGCCGAGGATGGAGCGGCCGATGATCTCTTTCATGATCTCGGTCGTGCCGCCGTAGATGGTCTGGATGCGGCCGTCGGTGAACGCCCTGGCGACCGGGTACTCCGTCATGTAGCCGTAGCCGCCGTGCAGTTGGAGGCAGCGGTCGGCGGTGCGCTTCTGCAGCTCGGTGGCCCACCACTTGGCCATCGAGGCGTCCACCGGGGTGAGCGCCCAGCGGTTGTGCTCGGTGATGCAGCGGTCCACGAAGGTCCGGGTGACGGCGCACTCGGTGGCCAGCTCGGCGATCTCGAAGCGGATGTGCTGGAGCTTGGCCAGCGGGCGCCCGAAGGCGGTGCGCTGCTTGACGTACTCGGTGGTGATCTCCACCAGGTACTCGGCGCCGGCGATCGCGGCCACCGCGATGGCCAGGCGCTCCTGGGCGAGGTTGCGCATCAGGTAGAAGAAGCCCTGGTCCACCTCGCCGAGCAGGTTCTCCTTGGGGACCCGGACGTCCTGGAAGAACAGCTCGGCGGTGTCCTGGGCCTTCTGGCCGATCTTGTCGAGGTTGCGGCCGCGCTCGAAGCCGGGCATCCCGCGCTCGACCACCAGCAGGCTGAGGCCGTGCGCGCCGCCCTCCTCGGTGGTCTTGGCGACCACCACGACCAGGTCGGCCAGGATGCCGTTGGAGATGAAGGTCTTGGCGCCGTTCAGCAGGTAGTGGTCGCCCCTGTCCTCGGCCCGGGTGGTGATGCCCTGGAGGTCGGAGCCGGTGCCGGGCTCGGTCATCGCGATCGCGGTGACCAGCTCGCCGGAGCAGAAGCCGGGCAGCCAGCGGCGCCTCTGCTCCTCGGTGGCCAGCTGGGTGAGGTAGGGGCCGATGATGTCGTTGTGCAGGCCGATCGCCAGGCCGCTGGCCCCGGCCCGGGTGAACTCCTCGGCCAGCACGGCCGGGTAGCGGAAGTCGGGCTCGCCGCCCCCGCCGTACTCCTCCTCGACGGCCAGGCCGAGCAGGCCCTGCCGCCCGGCGGCCAGCCAGGCCGAGCGGTCGACGATGCCGTCCTTCTCCCAGCGGTCGTGGTGCGGCAGCACCTCCTTGGCCAGGAAGGCGCGGACGGTCTCGCGGAACGCCTCGTGCTCCTCGGTGTAGATCTCGCGCTGCACGGCTCCTGCTCTCAACTGGAGGGGATCTGAAGGCTCTTGACGTCCCAGTCGCGCGCCACCTGCTCGGTGTGCGCGCCGGGCCGGGCGGGCGGGCGGTGCACCGAGCCCGGGGTGGCGGAGAACCGGGGTGCCGGGGCCGGCTGGGTGACGCCGCCCTCGGTGAGGTAGGTGCCCCGGGCCACCAGGTGCGGGTGGGCGGCGGACTGACCGAGGGTCAGCACCGGGGAGGTGCAGGCGTCGGTGCCCTCGAAGACCTCGGTCCACTCGGCCTGGGTGCGGGTGGCGAAGCGGGCCGCGACGGCGGCCCGCAGCTCGGGCCAGCGGGGCTGGTCGTACTGGCCGGGGGCGTCGGCCGGGAGCTCCAGCAGCCGGGTGAACTCGGCCCAGAACTGCGGCTCCAACGCGCCGACCGCCATGTACTGGCCGTCCGAGGTGCGGTAGGTGGCGTAGCACGGGGCGCCGCCGTCCAGCAGGTTGACGCCGCGTCCGTCCTGCCAGAGCCCGGCGCCCAGCAGGCCCCAGAGCATGGTGGTCAGGTGCGCCGCGCCGTCCACGATGGCGGCGTCCACCACCTGGCCGGTGCCGGTGAGCTCGGCGTGCCGCAGGCCCGCCAGCAGGCCGACCACCAGGTAGAGCGAGCCGCCCGCGTAGTCGCCCAGCAGGTTGGCCGCCCAGGCGGGCGGGCCGTCGGCCGGGCCCGCCAGGCCGAGCACCCCGGCGGTGGCGGTGTAGCCGAGGTCGTGCCCGGCCCGCTGGGCGAGCGGACCGCCCTGGCCCCAGCCGGTCATCCGGCCGTAGACCAGCGCGGGGTTGCGGGCCAGGCAGGCGTCCGGGCCGACGCCGAGGCGTTCGGCGACGCCCGGGCGGTAGCCCTCGATCAGCAGGTGGGCGCGCTCGACCAGGTCGAGCACCTGGCCGGGCCCCTCGGGGGCCTTGAGGTCCACCAGCACCGACCGCTTGTTCCGGTTGGTCAGGTCGTGCTCCGGGGCGGGGCCCAGCACCGCGGGCCCCGGGCGGTCCACCCGGACCACGTCGGCGCCGAGGTCGGCGAGCAGCATCGCGGCGAACGGGCCCGGCCCGATCCCGGCGAGCTCCACCACCCGTACCCCGGCGAGCGGTCCGCGGTTGGTCGTCCCGTCCACCGGCCGTCCTCTCGTGTTTGACAGTGGGGCTGTCACAGTCGCGATGATAGACAAGTGACCGGGCGGTAACAAGGCTTCCGCGCCCGGGTCGCGCCACCGGTTCGGCCGGCCACCCGCTCGCCTTGAAATCAGCCGCACGCGGGCGGAGGCTGGGCCTTGAACAACTCACCGGAATGAGGTGACCGACCGTGCGAAACCAGTGGAACGTCGCACTCGTCTTCGAGGAGGACGAGAACCGCACCACCTGCACCGCCTCGCTGGAGGGCTTCAGCGCCCCCGGCATCCGAGGCCTCGGCATCGCCCGCCGCAACCCGGACGACGCCCCCGACTCCACCGTCGGAGAGGAGCTGGCCGCCGCCCGGGCCTGCTCCAACCTGGCCCACGAGCTCATCCTCAAGGCGGCCTCCGGCATCGAGTCCCACACCCACCGCGAAGCCCGTCTGCTGTTCTGACGGCTTCTCACCTTTCAGGGAACGCGAAGAGGCCCCGCCAGGAACGGCGGGGCCTCCGGTGTGCGGTCGGTCTGCTGGGCGGTCTACCGGGCGGTGGGCGGGCGTCGGTCGAGGAAGCCCGGGCGCCAGCGGAACAGCGCTACCGCGAGCAGCACGAACGCCACGATCAGCGCGGCGGCCAGCGCGTGGTTCCCCGAGTTCCACAGGTTGCTGGCGGCCGACAGCACCGCCAGGCAGAGCACCGGCGCCCCGGCCAGGGCCGCGGCCGCCGGGCCGGACCGGCCGCGCAGCAGCGCGGGTACGGCCAGGGCGAGCAGCGTCAGCTCCGTCACGCCGAGCACCGCGGCCAGCACCTCGCTCGGGGTCCCGTAGTTGACCTGCCGGAACGGGCCGAGCCCGAGCGCGGTGTTGAGCAGCACGCCGCCGACCAGCAGGCCCGCCAGCGAGGTCAGCAGCCGCCCCTTGGTCGGCGGCCCGAGCAGGTCCCGGGGCGCGGCCATCAGGATCAGCAGCCAGATCACCTGCGGCGCGTACCAGGCCGCCATCCTGGCGAGCAGCCGGAGACCGTCTCCGTAGGCCCAGCTCGTCGACAGCAGCGACTCGACCACGACGTGGCCCACGACCGCCACCAGGCCCACGGGCGCCAGCAGCCGGGCCGTGGACCAGCGGCCGGCGGCGGCCGCGACGGCCACCACCAGCAGGAGGAGCAGACCGACCTGGCTGAGCCAGTAGCCGAAGCCGATCAGGGTGTCCAGGGGCAGCGACAGGCGCCAGCCCATGCCGATGGGCAGGTACTGGTCGCGGACGACCGTCCCCACCTCGTCCGCCAGCGCACCCGACACCGCCGCCACCCCCGCGAACGGCGCTGCCAGGGCAGCCAGTTGGGCCAGTGTCCGGTCGGACCCGAGCCCGAGTCGCATCCGCAGTCCGTGCCCGGCCAGATCTACCAGGTCACGTAGGGCAGACCAACTCCCCTTCCCCGCAGTGGTGTCCGCGAACACCGCCGTCAACTCCTCACCGTGCGCCCGCCGGTAGGCCGCCGGATGGATGCGCATCGCCGCCCGTACCCCGAAGTCGCTCATGAGGCGTACCCCGGGCTCAGCTTGGTGCCACGAGCCGAGGAGAGCCGCCGGTCGGCCTCGGCGACCACCGCGCGCAGCCGCTCGGCCTCGCGCTCCAGCACCCCCCGCCCGTCCTCGGTGAGCCCGAACGTGCGCCGCGCCCTCCCGTCCACCACTTCCTCCCCCTCCACCTGGACCAGCCCCTGCTTGAGCAGGCGCTCCAGGGCCCCGTAGAGCGTCCCGGCGCGGAGCTTCACGCGGCCCCCGGAGATCACGGTGACCTCCTGGAGCAGCGCGTACCCGTGCCGGGGCGCATCGGCCAGTGCGGTGAGCAGGAGCAGCGTCGGCTCCTGCATCGAACGGTCCGTCATGTCTCTACATATACCGGTGAGTTGAATATACCGTCCAGAGGAACGGCGAAATCCGCAGGAGACCACGGCAGAGTGGTCTGCACCACCGCACCTGATGGACATAGATCGTCCCTATGGGGCCATAGATCGAGGAAGGGTAGCCTTACCGTGAACCGTCGGGGACCCTGGCGGTCAACGCTGCCCAGCCGAAGGATGCACGTATGTCCCGCCCCATCCGAGTGGCCATAGTCGGAGCCGGTCCGGCCGGCATCTACGCCGCCGACGCGTTGATGAAGTCCGAGGTCGCCGCCGACCCCGGTGTGTCGATCGACCTGTTCGAGCGCATGCCCGCACCCTTCGGCCTGATCCGCTACGGCGTCGCCCCCGACCACCCCCGGATCAAGGGCATCATCACCGCGCTCCACCAGGTGCTGGAGAAGCCGCAGATCCGCCTGTTCGGGAACGTGGACTACCCCACCGACCTCAGCCTGGACGACCTGCACCGCTTCTACGACGCGGTGGTCTTCTCCACCGGCGCGATGGCCGACCGCGAGTTGAAGGTCCCCGGCATCGAGCTGGACGGCTCCTACGGCGCGGCCGACTTCGTCTCCTGGTACGACGGCCACCCGGACGTGCCGCGCAGCTGGCCGCTGGAGGCCGAGAAGGTCGCGGTGCTCGGCGTCGGCAACGTCGCGCTGGACGTGGCCCGCATCCTGGCCAAGACCGCCGACGAGCTGCTGCCCACCGAGATCCCGGCCAACGTCCACGAGGGCCTCAAGGCCAACAAGGCGCTGGAGGTCCACGTCTTCGGCCGCCGCGGCCCGGCCCAGGCCAAGTTCAGCCCGATGGAGCTGCGCGAGCTGGACCACTCGCCGAACATCGAGGTCATCGTCAACCCCGAGGACATCGACTACGACGAGGGCTCGATCGCCACCCGCCGGGGCAACAAGCAGGCCGACATGGTCGCCGCCACCCTGGAGAACTGGGCGATCCGCGACGTGGGCGAGCGCCCGCACAAGCTCTTCCTGCACTTCTTCGAGTCCCCCGTCGAGGTGCTCGGCGAGGACGGCAAGGTCACCGGCCTGCGCACCGAGCGCACCGAGCTGGACGGCACCGGCAACGTCAAGGGCACCGGCGCGTACACCGACTGGGACCTGGGCGCGGTCTACCGCGCCGTCGGCTACCTCTCCGAGGAGCTGCCCAAGCTGCCCTGGGACGCCGTCTCCGGCACCGTGCCGCACGAGGCCGGCCGGGTCATGGAGGCCGGGCACCACCTGCCCTCCACCTACGTCACCGGCTGGATCAAGCGCGGCCCGGTCGGCCTGATCGGCCACACCAAGGGCGACGCCAACGAGACCGTGGCCTGCCTGATCGAGGACTTCCGCGCCGGCGCGCTGCGCAGCCCGGAGGCCCCGCAGGAGGACGCCGTCATCGAGCACCTGACGGCCAACCAGGTCGCGTACACCACCTGGGACGGCTGGAAGCTGCTGGACGCGTACGAGAAGGCGCTCGGCGAGCCGCAGCAGCGCGAGCGGGTCAAGGTGGTGGAGCGCGAGGAGATGCTCCGCGCCAGCGGGGTGACCCTTCCCCAGGAGTGACCCTCCCTCAGGAGTAGCGCCGCTTCCCCCTGCGGGGGGAGCCGGTTCCTGATCACGGAGGACGTGCCGACGGTGCGCCGGACGGGAGGGTGGGGTCATGGACCTCACCCCGTCCGGCGCCCTGCGCCGGGGCATCTGCGCACTCACCGTCGCGGCCACCGTGCCGTACCTGACCCTCAAGTCGCTCTGGCTGTTCGGCAGTACGGTCGGCTTCGGCCCCGACGCCGAGCTCGCCCACTCCGACGCCCTCTGGATCGCCAACCTGGTCACCTTCGCCATGGACGCGGTGGCCGTCGTGCTGGCGCTGGCCTTCGTCCGCCCCTGGGGACGGCGGATCCCGTCCGGGCTGCTGCTCTTCCCGGCCTGGGTCGGCAGCGGCCTGCTGGGCTCCCTGCTGATCGAACTCCCGCTGATCTTCGGCACCGAACTGCTGCTCGGCACCGAGTCCTCGATCGACGCGCAGAGCTGGCTCCAGCCCTGGGTGTTCGCCGTGGTCTACGGCGGCTTCGCGGTCCAGGGGATCGCCCTGCTGGCCGGGTTCGCCCTGCACGCCCGGGAGCGCTGGGCCCCGCTGCTCGCGGACCGGATCGGCTCGCTGCCCCGCACCGCCACCCTCGGCCTCCAGCGGGTGCTGGTGGTCACCGCCGCCGGACTGGCCGTCCCGCTCGCCGCCGCCCGGCTGTACTGGGCGCTCGGCGGCCGGCTGGCGCTCCCGCTACGGCTGTTGGAGGGCCACCGCCCGGCCAGGATCATCGACGCCGTCACCGCCGCACTGCTGCTGGCCGCCTGCGCCGCGTTCCTCCGGGTGGTCCTGCGCCGCACCCCGGAGCGCCCGTTGGCGCCGGTGCTGGTGGCCGGCTGGCTGGCCAGCGGTGCGGTCTTCGCCTGGGGCACCTGGAACGTCTTCTTCTGGCTGCTCCAGCCCGGTGTCCCGGAGCGGGCCGACATCGTGCCGCCGGCCGGGCAGCTGGCCGAGGCCGTGCAGGCCGGGATCGGCGGGCTGCTGCTGGTGACCGGGGCCCTGATCCTGATCGAACGTGCGCACGCCGCCGCCGCTGCCGCTGCCGTATCGTCAGGCCGATGAGTGCACTGATCGGGCGACGGGCGGCGCTGCGCTGGGTGCACCTGGTGCTCGGCGGAGCCCTGTTGATGCCCTTCTGGCTGCTCAGCCTGGTGCTGGTGTCCACCGCCCGGGGGCTGAACGACTCGCGCGGGGACGTCTGGGCGCAGTTCGAGGCCTTCGCGGTGGCCCTGCCGCTGGCCGCCGCGGTGGCCCTGCTGCTGCCGGCCCTGCGGGTGCTGGAGGCCACCGCCGCGCGGGCCCTCGGACTGGCCGGGGAGCGGGAGTTGGCGGTCACCCCGTCCCGCTCCTGGGCCGCCCGGCGGCGCACCGCCGCCTGGTTCGTCCAGCACCTGTTCTGCGGCGGGGTGGTCTCGGGGATGTCGCTCTCGGTGCCGCCGGCGGTGTGCGTGCTGGTGTTCTTCCCCGACGTGGAGGCGGTGGAGCGGCTGTTCGGCGCGGTGCCGCTGCCGCCGCAGCTGATCGGGCTCGCCCTGGCCGTGCTGCTGGTGCTGGCCAACGCCGGGGCCGGGGCCTGGCTGGCCCGCACCGCACCCGTGCTGCTCGGCCCGACACCCGGCGAGCGGCTCGCCGCGGCCGAGCAGCGCGCCCTGGAGCTGGCCCAACGCAACCGGCTGGCACGGGAGTTGCACGACTCCGTCGGCCACGCGCTGAGCGCCGTCGGCATCCAGGCGGCGGCCGCCGGGCGGGTGCTGCGCAGCGATCCGGGGTTCGCCGCCGAGGCGCTCAAGGCGATCGAGGAGACCGCCCGGGCGGCGGTGGCCGAGCTGGACACCGTGCTCGGCCTGCTCCGCGAGGAGCCGGAGGCCGCCTCGGGCGCCACCACCCCCACCCTGGCCGGGCTGGACGCCCTGCTGCGGCAGGTGGGGCTGGCCGGGGTCACGGTGGCCACCCGGGTCGGCCCCGGGACGGCCGAGGTGCCGGTGGAGGTCTCCCGGGCGGCCTACCGGATCGTCCAGGAGGGGCTGACCAACGTGCTCCGGCACGCCGGGCGGGTGGCCGCCGAGCTCCGGGTCGAACTGTGCGGTGGAGCACTGGAGTTGGAGCTGACCAATCCGGTCGGCGCGGACCGACCGAGCCGCCCGGGCGGTGGCCGGGGGCTGCACGGGATGGCCGAACGGGCCGCCGTGCTGCACGGCTCGTGCACGGCAGGGGTGGCGGAGGACGGCCGCTGGCGGCTCACCGCGCGGCTGCCGCTGAGCAGTTGACCATGGGGAACGGGGGACGTATGAACGGAACACCGGAGCAGCTCCGGGTGGTGATCGCCGACGACGAGCGGCTGGTACGGATGGGCCTGCGGGCCATCCTGAACGCCGAGCCGGACCTGACGGTGGTCGGCGAGGCGGCGACCGGGGCGGAAGTGGTGTCGCTGGTACGGGAGTTGCGGCCGGACGTGGTGCTGATGGACGTCCGGATGCCGCAGCTGGACGGCATCCGCGCCACCGAGCAGCTGGTCTCCACCCTCGACCCGGCGCCCCGGATCCTGGTGGTGACCACCTTCGAGAACGACGACCACGTCTACGACGCCCTGCGGGCCGGCGCCGCCGGCTTCCTGCTCAAGCGGGCCACCGCCGACGAGATGGTCCAAGCCGTCCGCCTGGTCGCCCGCGGCGACTCCCTGCTCTTCCCCGCCGCCATCCGCGACCTCGCCACCGCCCGCCGCCTGGAGCGCACCGACGGCCGCACCCGCCGCCTCACCGACCGCGAGTCCCAGGTGCTGCGCCTGATGGCCGCCGGCCTCAACAATGCCGAGATCGCCACCCACCTGGTCGTCAGCCCCGAAACCGTCAAGACCCACGTCGGCGGCGTCCTCACCAAACTCGGCGCCCGCGACCGCACCCAGGCCGTCATCACCGCCTACCGGGAAGGCTTCGTCCAACCCGGCTGACGGGTCCTCAGAGCCGGGCCGCGGCCTCCTCCAGCAACGACCAGCCGTCGAGGTCCGCGCCCGGACCTCCGGGCTCCCACCCCTGCGCCAGGGCGGTGTCGAGCAGCGCCCGGACCGCCCCCGGCTCATGCAGGTTCAACCCGGCTCCCCGGACGTACCCGACGTCCCCGGAGCCCATCGGCGCCCCGCCGGGGACGTACCGGTCGGGGCCGTCCGCGAAGACGATGCGCAGCGGGCCGCCACGGCCGGCGGGCTGCGGGTACAGGGTCAGCGTCTCCACGCAGCCCGCCCCCGGGTGCCGGTGTCGCAGCGTCCACAGGTAGGCGGTGCCGTCGGCGGTCAGACGGCGCGGGGAGTTCGGGCGGCGGGGCACGGGGTGATCGTACGCCGCCGGCCGGGAACCTTCCGTGGTCCGGCTACCCGCAGGTAGAGTTCGGCGACCCTGCCAACACTCGACCACAAACTGGTGAACAACATGTCGGTCTGGACCCGCCCCTCCCTCTGGTGGCGATCGGCCATCGCGCTCTCGGCCGGGCTCGGGCTGATCCTCAGCAACAGCTCGCTGGTGTACTTCACCATCGAGAGCAACGTGATCGTCCTCGGGTACTTCCTCGGGGCCGTGTACTGGATGGTGAAGCGCTCCACCGTCGAGGCGCCCGCGCCGCGGCTGCGCGGGGCGGTGACGCTGTACATCACCATCACCGGCCTGGTGGCGCACGTCCTGCTGAACAAGGGCGCCAACCCGCTGCCGGGGCTGGTGAACGGCGAGGACCTGGTGCAGGAGTGGTCCAGCTTCTTCCTGCACTACGTCACGCCCGTCCTGGTGCTGGGCGACTGGCTCTGCCTCAAGCCGCGCAACGCCTCCCGCTGGAAGGACCTGCCGCTCTGGCTGGCCTTCCCGCTCGGCTACGCCGCCGTGACCATCGCCCGGGCCCTGCTCTTCCCGCACTTCCCGGTCAAGTACCCGTACTTCTTCCTGGACCCGGGCGAGAAGGGCTACGGCTGGGTGTCGCTCCAGATCGTCCAGCTGACCTTCGAGTTCATCGCGCTGGCCGCCCTGGTGGTCGGCCTCGACCGGCTCGGCACACTCATCGCGCGCAAGCTCAAGCCGGCCGAGGCCTGATCCGCGGTCAGATCCCCCAGGAGGCGCGCAGCTTCGCGAACTCCTCGTGGAAGGCCGGGAAGGTCTTCCGCACGCACCCCGGGTCGTCGAAGGTGACGCCCGGGGTGCGCAGGCCGGCCACCGCGAAGGACATCACGATCCGGTGATCCCCGAAGGTGGCGATCTCCACCGGCTTCGGCGCGCCCGGCTTGATCTCGATCCAGTCCCGCCCGGTCTCCACCTCGATGCCCTGGGCCCGCAGGTTCTGCGCGCAGGCCTCCAGGCGGTCGCACTCCTTTACCCGGGTGTTGTAAACGTCCTCGATCCGCACCGGCCCGTCGGCGAACGGCGCGATGGCCGCCAGCGTCGGCATGGTGTCGGAGATGTCCCGCATGTTGACGGTGATCCCGGACAGCCGCCCGCCGGGCGCGCCCACCACGGTCACCTCCTCGTCCCCGATCCGGACCTCCGCGCCCATCCGCTCCAGCACCTCGACGAACTTCAGGTCGCCCTGGAGCGCGCCCTTCCCGAGGCCGGGCACCGTCACCTCACGGCCCGTCAGGGCGGCGGCGGCGAAGACGTAGCTGGCGGTGGAGGCGTCCGGCTCGACCGGGTACTCGGTGGCGGTGTAGCCGCCCGGCGGCACCACGAAGACCTTGCCGTCGCCCTCGCGCCCGACCTCCACGCCGAAGCTGCGCATCATCGCGAGGGTGATCTCGACGTAGGGCACCGAGACCAGGTCGGTGACGGTGATCCGCAGACCCTGTTCGGTGAGCGGGCCGAGCAGCAGCAGGGCCGTCAGGTACTGCGAGGAGAGCCCGGCGTCCAGGGTGAGTTCGCCGCCCTTGACGCCGCGCGCGCTGATCCGCAGCGGGTGGTGGCCCTCGTTCTCCTCGTGCACCAGCACCACGCCCAGCTCGCGCAGCGCCTCGGTGAGCGGGCCGACGGGGCGGCGGCGCATCTGCGCGGAGGCGTCGAAGCGGAACTCGCCGTGCCCGGCGGCGGCCAGCGCCGGGAGGAAGCGGGCGGTGGTGGCGCCGTCGCGGCAGTAGACGTCGGCGTCGTTGGCGGGGCCCTGCGGGCGGCCCTCGATGATCCAGTCCTGGCCGTCCTCGGTGACCCGGTAGCCGAGCGCGGCGAGGCCGGCCGCGAAGCCCTCGGTGTCGTCGGAGTGCAGCGGGCGGCGCAGCCTGGTGCTGCCGTCGGCGGCGGCGGCCAGGAACAGCGCGCGCGCCGTCACCGACTTCGATCCGGGAATCTCGACTACCGTCACGGCGTCCTCCAGGGCGCTTTTCGTCCAGCGGGGCTCCCGGCCATCCTCTCCCGGCCCCGCACCGGCATGCCGACCGGTCCGAGGTGTGGACCGACCGGCATGCCGGAGGTGACGAGGAACGGGGCGGACACCGTCTGCTCGGGCCGCCCCGTTCTGACGCTGTCTCAGCCGAGCGTGGCCCCCGCACGGTGGGCCGGGGCGGTGGGGGCGAGGCTGTCTCCTTGGTGGGGTCGGATCAGCAGGCGCCGTCGGGGTGCGTGCCTCGGCGCCGCCGAGAAGGGGGTCCCCCCGGCCGGAGGCCGGGGGAGAGTCCATGCGGAGCATCGGCGACTGACGAGAAGGTGGCGAGGTGCGCACCCCGACGGCGCCCGCCCGGCCCCACCAAGGAGACAGCCTCCAGCCGGCCGGTGCGGTGCAGGGCGGTCAGCCCGGCGGCGGCGGCCAGGCCGAGGACGGTCAGGCCGAGCCAGGTCGCGGCGGGCGCGAGGTCCAGCGCCGCGCCGACCGCGAGGTTGCCGAGGGTGATGCCGATCCCGCAGACGGTGTTGTAGAGCCCGTAGTGGGTGGCCACCCGCCGGCCCTCCGCCAGCGAGACGATGGTGTCCATCTCGAACGGGTAGGCCAGCATGGTGCCCAGGGTGAGCAGCGCGGCGGCCAGCAGCGGCGGGCCGAGCGCGAGCGCCAGCCGTCCCGGGCCCGGGGCGGGCAGCGGGACGGCGGCGGCCGCCGCGAGCGGCAGGAAGGCCGCGGACATCGCCAGCAGACCCGCCGTCAGGGAGCGCCCCGGCGGCCAGTGGCGGCGGCACCAGGCCGTCAGCCTGGTCTGGCCGAAGACGGTGGCCAGCCCGGAGACCACGAAGAGCGCGGCCACCGCGGGGGCGGCCGTCCCGCCGCCGAGCCGCCGGACCTCCAGCGGCAGGGCCAGGTACACCTGGAAGGAGAGCACGTAGGAGCCGGTCATCGCGGCGGCGAAGAGCAGGAACCGCCGGTTGCCCAGCAGCCCGCGCCAGCGCACCGGTTCGCCGGCCCCCTCCGCCGCGCGGTGCGGCAGGCTGCGGATCTGCACCGCCCCGAGGACGGCGAAGACCGCCGCCGCGACCAGGCAGGTGAGCCGGAAGTCCAGCCAGGTGAGCGCCAGTCCGGCCAGCGGGCCGAGCAGGATGCCCGCCTGGTAGAAGACGTTGAACAGGGCGAAGGCCTCCACCCTGCGCTCCCCCGCCTCCACCGCCACGTACGCGCGCACCGCCGGGTTGAACAGCGCCCCGGCCAGCCCGGTGGCCGCCGAGGCGGCGAGCAGTGCGGGTACCGACTCGACCAGGCCGAGCACCGCGAAGCCGACCGTGCGCAGCGCCAGGCCGGTGACGATCAGCGGCTTGTAGCCGAAGCGGTCGGCCAGCACGCCGCCCACCAGGAACATGCCCTGCTGGCTGAGGTTGCGCACGCCGAGCACCAGGCCGACCGTCCAGCCGGCCAGGCCGAGGGTGCCGGAGAGGTGCTGGGCCAGGTACGGCATCAGCATGTAGAAGCCGAGGTTGATGGTGAACTGGTTGACCATCAACAGCCGGACGCTGCGCTCGAACGAGCTGTACCCGGCGGTCATCGCCCCTCCCCCAGCGGGTCGGTGACGGTGCGGCAGCGGGTCCAGCGGGTGACCTCGCGCTCGCCGGGGTGGGCGATCTCGTCGGGGTGGGCGGCCGTCTCCCCTCCGAGCAGGCCGTGCGGGCGGCAGTAGTCGTCGTTGTAGACGGTGGAGAGGTAGCGGTGCGGGCCGTCCGGGAAGATCGCGGCGATCCGGGTGCCGGGCGGTTCGGTCCGCGCGGCCCAGGCCGCGACCTGGGCGACGGCGCCGACGCTCCAGCCGCCGGAGGCGTACGCGGAGCGGGCCAGCGCCCGGCAGGCCCGGACGGCCTCGGGGGCTGCCACCCAGTGCACCTCGGCGAACTGCTCGTAGGCGACGTTGCGTGGGTGGATGGAGCTGCCGAGGCCGCGCATCAGCCGGGTGCGGGCGGGCTGGCCGAAGATGGTGGAGCCGGTGGTGTCCACCCCGATCACCTTGAGCTCGGGGTAGTACTCGCGCAGCACCCGGCTCACCCCGGCGGAGTGGCCGCCGGTGCCGACGCTGGCCACCAGCACGTCCACCCGGCCGAGTTGGGCCACCAGCTCCTCGGCCAGCGGCTCGTAGGCGGCGACGTTGTCGGGGTTGGCGTACTGGTCGGGGCACCAGGCGGTGGGGTCGGTGGCGAGCAGCTCGGCCACCCGCAGGCGGCGGGCCTCCTGCCAGCCGCCGGTGGGGTGCGGCTCGGTGACCAGGTCCACGGTGGCGCCCTGGGCGGTGAGCAGCCGGTGCACGTCGGGCTCCAGTCCCGGGTCGGTGACCACGGTGACGGGGTGGCCGTGGATCTGCCCGGCCAGCGCCAGGCCGAGGCCGAGGGTGCCGCTGGTGGACTCCACGATCCGGGCGCCGGGCCGCAGTTCGCCGCGCTCGCGGGCCCGGGCCACCATGTGCAGCGCGGGGCGGTCCTTGATGCCACCGGGGTTGAAGCCCTCCAGCTTGGCCCAGAAGCCCTGGGCGGCGCCGGTGAAGGGCTCGCCGATCCAGACCACCGGCGTGTGGCCGACGGCGGCGGCGAGCGAACGCCCGGTCCCGGCGGCCGTGCCGGGCGTGCCGTTGGCGCCGGGCGTGCGGGAAAGGGTGGCGGGGGTGAGCACCGCCGTGTCGAGGGAACGCGTGATCGTCACTGCTCTGCTTCCTGCTGACGGATGGTCGGTCGGCGGGCACGCCCGTCTCCCCCACTGGTCGGCGGGGCGGGGCGTGGGGTTCCGTCAGATCCGGTGCAGGCAGAGCGTGTTGAGCAGGGTGCGGCCGTGTCTGGCCCTGGCCCGGCGGGTGCGGGAGCGGGCCCGGACGGCCGGCGGCGTGGCCACCCCCAGCAGCGTGACGGCCAGCAGGGCGACCAGTGTGAGGGCCGGGAGCGGCGGGGCCTGGGAGGCCACCCACTGGGCGGACTCCTCCGCGCAGTGGTCGGAGACCGGCTGTGCGGGGGCCGTGTTGCCCGGGCAGGGGTCCTGCGGGCCCAGTTCGAAGACCCTCAACACCCCTGCGGGGGAAGCCAGATGGGTGTGCGTGGCGGGGCCGGACGCCGAACAGGTCAGCGCGGCCAGCACCAGGGCGACCAGCGCCAGCAGCGCTCGGTACGGGGATGCACGCACGGAGTGACCATAACCCGGGCAGCGACGCCCCGGTCAACCGACACCCGCCCAACTGGCAGGAACCGTACACGCGTTCGTCACGGCATCCCAACACTCTGGGACCAACAGGAACCTTTACTGTCCATCATCGGAAGGGCAGGATGTCTGCTGTCCGCCCGGCCCGATCCCAGGAGTTGGCAGCTGATGCGCGCCCGTGTGCTCCCCACCGTCCTGACCGCCCTCGCCCTGACCCTCCCGACCCTGCTCGCCCCGGCGAACTCCGCCTCTGCCGCGCCCAGTTGGACACTTCGCTGGTCACCCAGCCCCACCACCGACGGCCTGCGCGCCTTCGAGACGGTCGAGGACGACCGCGCCGACTCCCACCCGGCCGGCGGGCCGCACATCAAGGTCGCGGGCGACGCCTACCGCTTCGACATGCACAAGGTGGACCGCGACTCCTACGACGACCGCCAGCGCCACGAGGTCACCGGCAACCGCACCTCCTCCGACGACTTCCTGGAGTGGAAGTCCGGCCAGACCTGGCGGGTCACCTACTCGATGTACATCCCGAGTTCGCTGATGGCGACCACCACCTTCACCCACATCATGCAGACCAAGCAGCCCGGCAACGGCACCTCCCCGATCACCGTCACCTCGCTGCGCCGGGTGGACGGCAAGCAGACCATCGAGCACAAGGTGTTCGACGGGGACGTGCTGGTCGGCCGGACCGACCTCGAACCGCTGCAGAACAAGTGGATCGACGTCGAGTACGAGATCAAGATCGGCGACAAGAAGGCCGGCTCGGTCCGCTGGGTACTCAAGAGCGGCGGCAAGACCGTGGTCGACGCCACCAAGACCGGGGTGGACACCTTCCTGGCCGACCGGGTCCGCCCCAAGTGGGGCATCTACCGCTCGCTCGGCGACACTTCGGGCTCGCTGCGCGACACCTACCTGCTGCTCAAGAACATGAAGGCCTATCAGCTCAAGGCCTGACCACCCGCGGCGATCCACTCCGACGCCTCCCGGTGGGCCCGGTCCAGCGGCTCCAGCAGGGCGCCCTCGGCCGGGACCACCGCGTCCACGCCGAGGTGGCCCGCGACGCCCGTCCGGCGCAGCACGGCCAGCTGCCGCGGGCCGACGCCGGCCAGCACCAGCCGCCCGCCCTCGGCGTGCAGCGCGTCGGAGTAGCGGCGGAGCGCCTTGAGGATGGCGGAGGAGGGCACGTCCGGTGCCCCGCGCACCGCGAGGACCAGGACCGCGCCCCGGGCGCCGGCCACCTCGGGGAGGTGGCCGCGCAGGTGCGGGAGTTCGGCGAACAGGCTGACGCCCTGGTAGTCGAGCACCGTCACCTCGCCGGGCGGCAGCCGCTCCGGCACCACCGCGGTGTACCAGCTCCCGTCCGGGGCGCGGACCAGGGCGGTCAGGTGCGCCTGCCGGGCGGCCTGCACGCAGTAGAGCAGCAGGGAGAGCACCGCGCCGATCACGATCGCCTGCTGGAGCGGGAGTTGGGTGGTGGCCAGGAAGGTGACCAGCATCGCGGCGGCGGAGAGCCTGGAGGTGCGCAGCACCAGCAGGACGTCGGCCCGCTTGCCCCAGATCAGTTCGCCGCCGACCACCAGGATCAGACCGCCGATCACCGGCATCGGGATCCGCTCGGCCAGGCCGCCGAGCAGCAGCACCACCAGGGCGAGGAACACCCCCGAGACCACACCGGCCCAGCGGGTGCGGGCGCCGGCCGAGGCGGCCACGCCGGTGCGGGAGAGCGAGCCGCCGGAGGGTAGGGCCTGGAACAGGCCGCCGCCGAGGTTGGCCACGCCCTGGGAGAGGAAGTCCCCGTTCACCCCGGAGCGGCTGCCGTCGGGGTTGGGCATCGAGGGTGCGATGCCCGCCGCCTGGGCGAGGGCGACCAGGGCGACCGAGACCGCCCCGCCCACCAGGTGCGGCACCGCGTCCAGGTCCGGTGCGCTGAAGCCGGGCAGCGCGGCCGGGATCTCCGCGATGTCGCGGACCAGTTCGACGCCGGTGCCGAGCACCGCCACCGCCACGCTGACCACCACCATCGCCACCAGCAGGGCCACCGGCTCCAGCCGGTGCACGGCCCGGGCCAGCGCCCAGACCACCACCGTGGCGAGTGCGACCAGGGTGGCGGAGAGCTGCCAGCTGGTCAGGTGTAAGACCCAGTCGGCGAGTTGGGTCAGCTTGTTGTGCCCCTTCGGCTTGTAGCCGGTGGCGTCCTTGAGCACGCCGGTGACGATCTGCAGCGCGATGCCGGTGGAGAAGCCGACCATCACCGCGTTGGAGACGAAGCTGAGCACCACCCCGAGCCGCAGCAGCCCCATCAGCAGCATCACCACGCCGACCATGACGGTGAGCGCGGCGACGTTCCCGGTGTCGTGCGGGTCCAGGCCGGCGTCGGAGAGCACGCTCTGCCCGGTCAGCGCGATGGCGCTGGTGAGGGTGGTGACCATCAGCACGGTCGGCGCGGTGAGCGAGCCGAGGATCGGCGGCACCACGCCCGCGTACAGCCCGGCCACCGGGTTGAACCCGGCGATCGAGGCGTACGCCATCCCCTCCGGGATCGAGAACAGGCCGGTGACCATCCCTGACGTGACGTCAGCGGGCGTCGGCTGCCCGAGCCGCGCCCGCAGAACGCCGCCCCAGCGCTTCATCCGGCCAGCCCGGTGATCGCGTCACCGACGTACTTGGCGCCGAGCACCGCCAGGACGACCAGCATGACGGCCGCGTTGTGGGCGGCCATCCACGCCTTCCACTCCCCGAGCACCGTGGCGGTACGCGCGCCGCCGACCAGGTGGACACCGAGCGGGAGCAGGGTGCAGAGCGAGCCGATCAGCACCATCAGCACCGCCGCGACGGCCTTGCCGCCACCGTCGGCGGTGCTGGTGGCGATGGAGACCGCACCGCCGACCGCGAGCACCAGGTTCTTCGGGTTGGCCACCACCAGGGCTGCCGCGAGCCCGGCCGCCTTGCCGGGGCCGAAGCGGTCGACGGCCTGCATCCACTTCGGTGGCGCGGCCACGTGCCCTTCGCGCGGGCGGTCCCGCCACTGCCGGGCGGCCAGCAGCAGGAACAGCGCGCCGAGCGCGAGTTCGAGCCAGTACGCCCAGGTCGGCTTCTCCCCACCCGTGCTCAGCCCGCTGCCGGCCACCACCACCGCGGCCACCACGGCGCCCAGACCCACCAGCCAACCCGCCGTGAAGGCCAGGCCGTTGGTCCGCCCCTGCGGGGTGGCCAGCATCAGGATCACCGCGATCAGCGGCACCGGACTGATCGCGATGCCCACCGCCGAGGCCAGCATCCCGCCGATCGCCTCACCCACCGGCACTCTCCTCCCTGGTTGGTGCCCCGTCGGACGGTCCGCTCAGTCCTGGAGTTCGAGGTCGCCGGGCTTCCAGGTGCCGTCGAAGGCGGCCTGCTCGGGACCGTAGATCCGGAAGTAGGTGAACCATCCCCGGCCGGGCGCGGTCCGGATCCACCGCCCCTCGGCGCCGGCCGGCTCGTCCGGGCCGAACCACAGGTCGACGTGGTCCGCGCCGTCCGGCTCCAGCTTCTCGAACAGCGAGCGCAGCGCGGCCCGGCCCTGCTCGGTCACCACCTCGGAACGGGTCCGCGCGTCGTAGAGGGTCACTGACCAGAACAGCGAGTACGGCACCGGCAGCGGCACCCGCAGGCGGTAGGTCCGGCCGCCGTCGAGGTAGGCGCCGTCCGCGTCGCGGTGGCCCAGCCAGTACAGCGAGCCCGCGCCCGGGCCGCGGCGGAACATCGCCGGCGAGGCGACGATCGCCTGGGCGAACCAGCGGTCCCGGGCCTCCACGTCCAGTGAGCCCTCCCGCTCGAACGTCCCGTTCTCGGGACGGAGGCCGACCCACTCCCACCGGCGGTCCGGCCAGGCGATCCGGTCCGGGCGGCGGGAGGCGAAGGCCGAGACCAGCAGCTCGTCCCGCCCCTGCCGGGCCGCCTCGGTCAGGATCCCCGTCATCCGCTCGTCCGGCGCGAACGGCCGCCCCGCCTCGATGCCCAGCTCGGCCAGCAGCCCGAGCATCGGGCGCAGCTCCTCCACGGCCGGCTCGGCGTCGACCACCGCGTGCAGCACCCGCCAGTACTCCAGGTTGTCCTCCCACGCCAACGGCGTGGAGTCCATCGGCTGCTCGTCACGGTCCAGGAACGTGAAGGCCGGCGGGGCCGACCGCTTCTCCCACGGGTAGACCTTCACCTGCCGGATCAGCTGGTCGGCCTTCTCCAGATCACCGCCCAGCGGCAGCACGCGCAGCGCGAACAGCACCTGCCAGGTGTCGCTGCGCACCACCTCGTACCCGTCGGCGTCCAGGTCGCCCCGGTGGCCGGGAGGCAGCAGCAGGACCTTGCCGCCGCGCGGGCCGTTCCGGCCGGGCAGCCCTAGGTCGACCAGCCAGCGGTGGTGGTGGTCGTCCAGCATCCCGACCAGCGGGCCCGGCGGCAGCTCGACCACCAGCGGCCCGGCCCGCAGGTCCAGGCCCCCGCCCAGGTAGGGGGTGTCGGAGTTGAGCGTGTACCCGACGTGGATCGGCCGGGCCACCACCAGCGGCGCCGCCTCGTTGTCCACCCCGCCCGCCGCCCGGGTCCCGCGCAGGATCGCCTCCAGGGACACCGTCGGGTAGAAGAACCGGTAGGCCTCCACCGCCCGGTACCGGTCACTGCGTTCGTAGGAGACCGCCGCGCTCTCCGCCGTCGGATAGCCGCCCGCGAACTCCACCCGCTCCGCCCGCTCCGCCATCGCCCGCTCCTCCGCTCCGAGCGGCCGCGGTCAGCGGCGGCCACTCCCGCCACCCTGGCCGCCACACCCTCGGAGAGCGACTCCGGTCCACCGAACAGGTGACGCACCAGGGGCTCGTGCCACGACGCCGACGGACCGTCAGGCGCAGGGCTCGACCCGCACCCGGTCCAGCCAGCGGCGGTAGGCCGGCTCGTCGAACTCGCCCGCGCGGGGCGCCAGGACGGTCGCGGCGGACAGGGCCACCGCGTGGCGGAGCCGGTCCGGCCAGGGGTCGTCCCGGACCAGGCCGAGGGTGAGGGCGGCCACCGCCGCGTCGCCCGCGCCGGTGGGGTTGCCGGGGACCGGCTCGGGCGGGGTGGCGAGCCAGCCGCCGTGCCCGGTGACGGCCAGCAGCCCGTCGGGGCCGAGCGAGGCGGCCACCGCGCCGGCCCCGGCGGAGCGCAGCAGGGCGGCCCCCGACGACGGGTCGTCAGACCCCGCGGCGGCGGCCAGTTCCTTGCGGTTGGGCTTCACCAGGGCCGGGCCCGCCGCCAGCCCGTGGGCCAGCGCGGGCCCGTCCGCGTCCAGCACGGCCGGCACGCCCTGCTCCCGCGCGAGCCCGACCAGCGTCCCGTAGGCCTCGGGCGGCAGCCCGCGCGGCAGGCTCCCCGAGAGCACCACCGCCGCGGCCCCGGCCAGCAACTCCGCGTACCGCTCCTGGAAGGCCCGCCACTCCTCCTCGGTGACCACCGGGCCCGGTTCCAGGTACATGGTGGCGTCACCGTCTTCCTGCTCCACCACCGCGATGGTCCGGCGGCTCTCCCCGGCCACCGGCACGAACGCGTCCGCCAGCCCGGCCCGCCCCAGCTCCTGACGGATCGTCAGCCCCGCCGCCCCGCCGGCCAGCCCGGTGAGCACCACCTCCGCCCCGAGGGCCCGCAGCACCCGGGCGACGTTCACCCCCTTGCCGCCCGCCTGCTCGGCGACCTCCCGCACCCGGTTGCTCCCGAACCGGGCCACCCGGGGCAGGTGGTAGGTCACGTCGAGGGCGGCGTTGAGGGTGACGGTCAGGATCACGGGGCACTCCGATGCTCGTTCATGCTTGATTTATAGCTGCTTCGAGCATCTTCGAGCAATGCCGTGGGGCGCGGCCCCGCGGTTGAGTACCGGTACTCAGGCGGACGCCAGGGCGCCTGCCGGAGACTGGCGCGGTGAACCAGACCCCGGTCCGCCACCGGTCCACCGGACATGCACTGGCCGAACTGGGCTGCCTGCTCGCCTCCTTGGCCTTTCTGACCCTGCCGATCCTGCTGCTGCTGGTCGCGGCCGAGCTCTTCCCCGGGCCTTAGACTGCCGGTCGGCCTTGGGGGCGGGGCCGGAAGGTGCCGCCGTACGCGGGCAGCTCGACGGTGTGCCCGTAGCGCTCCAGCTGGGCCCAGGGGCGGTTCAGCCCCGAACTGCCGTACTGCCGGACCCGGGTGACGGCGTCCAGGTCGAGCACGTCGACCAGGATCTCCTCCCCGCCGCCCGCCTGCTGACGCACCGTGCCCTCCGGGTCGACGATCGCGCTCTGGCCCACCCCGGCCGGGTCGGCGGCGTTGAGGTTCACCACGTAGACCTGGTTGGTCCAGGCGTTGGCCCGGGCGCAGACCAGCTCCATCTCCCGGTCCCGGGTGGTGGTCAGGGTCGGCTGGATCACCACCTCGGCTCCCAGCCAGGCCAGTTGACGGACCGTCTCCGGGAAGGAGCCGTCGTAGCAGATGGCCAGCCCGGCCCGGCCGATGCCCGGGAGGTCGAAGACCACGAACTCGTGGCCGGGCTCGGTGGTCTCGTACGGCTGCCAGGGGAAGACCTTGCGGTAGCGGGCCGCGATCTCCCCCTCCGGCGAGACGGCGATCGCGGTGTTGAAGATCCGCCCCTCGCCGTCCCGTTCGTACAGGCTGCCCGGCACCAGCCAGAGCCCGGTCTCCCGGGCCAGCTCGCCGATCCGGTCGGTGAGCGGGCCGGGGATGCCCTCCGCCACCTGCTCCATCCAGCCGGCCCGGGCCTGGAGCAGCGGGGGCTCGGCCGCCAGCAGCAGTTCGGGCACCACCACCAGCTGCACCTGCGGGAAGGTCGAGCGGACGGCCCGGACCTGGGCGGCGAACCGCTCCCAGGTGGCCTCCTGGTCGAACGGGACGGGCGTGGTCTGGAGGGCGGCGATGGCCAGCGTGCGCACGGTCAGTGCTCCTTGACGGTGAGTCCGGCCACGCTCTCGCGGCCGGTGCGGAAGAACGGGCGGAACCGGGCCCGGACGAGCAGCGTCAGCACGGCGCCGAGCAGGATCGAGCCGGCGCCCAGCAGGAAGACCCCGCCGATCCCGCCGACCGAGGTGGAACCGTAGGAGGGGTCGACCATGTCGTAGGCGGTCCGGGCGAAGGCGGCGATCATCATCAGACCGCCGGCCAGCGGCAGCAGGCCCTTGAACAGCAGGTCCCGGGCGGAGTCGCGGAGACTGCGGCGGAAGTACCAGACACAGGCCAGTCCCGTGACCCCGTAGTAGAGGGCGATCAGCAACCCGACGGACAGGATCGCGTCCCCGAGGAAGTCGGCCGAGAGCAGGGTGAGCAGCACCAGCACCACGGCGGCCGCCGCACCGAAGAAGGCGGTGCCGAACGCCGGAGTGCCGTGCCGGGGGTGGACCCGGGCGAAGCGCTCGGGCAGCGCCCCGTGGGAGGCCATCGACAGCGTGGCCCGGGAGCTGCCGACCAGACAGGTGAGCAGCGCCGAGACGGCCGAGACGCAGACCGCCAGCTGCACCACCGTGGCGAGTCCGCCGCCGAGCACGGCCGGGGCGAGGGCGGCCAGGACGTCGGCGGCGTTGTCCGCGCTGCCCAGCCCGGAGCCCTCGGTGCCGGTCCCGGCGAAGGAGATCGCGGCGAAGGCGGTGAAGAGGTAGGTGGCGAGCAGCACCACGGTGGAGATCACGGCGGCCCGGCCGGGCGTCCGGGTGCTGTCGACGGTCTCCTCGTTGGCCGTGATCAGGGCGTCCCAGCCCCAGTAGATGTAGAGGCAGAGGATCACCGCCTCGGCGAAGGGGCCGAACCCGTGGAAGCCGAAGGGGTTGAGCCAGCCGAGCGAGGGAGCGGTGGCGCCGTCGGCGGCGAAGGCGGCCACCCCGAAGGCGAGCAGCGCCAGCAGCTGGAGGGCGAGCAGCGCGTACTGCACCACCGCGGCGAGTTGCAGCCCCCTGCGGGCCAGCACCGTGGCACCGCCGAGCAGCAGCACGGCCGTGGCGGCCACGGCCACGGGGTTCCCCTCCAGGCCGTCGAGCCCCAGCAGCCCGAGCAGGTAGGAGGCGCCGACCCGGGCCAGCGCGGTCATCGCGATGAGGGTCGCGCACTGCACCACCCAGCCGCCGGAGAGCCACCCGGCGAACGGCCCGAACGCCCGGGTGGTCCAGACGAACGTCGTTCCGCAGTCCGGCAGTTCACGGTTGAGTTCGCGGAAGGCGAAGGCGGTGAGCAGGATCGGCACGAAGCCGAGCAGCAGCGCGGCGGGCGCCGCGTTCCCGGCCACCACCGTGACGAAGCCGAGCGTGACGGCGATCGAGTAGGCGGGGGCGACCGAGGAGAGACCGAGCGCGACGGAGGCCAGCAGGCCCACCGAGCCGGGCTGTAGCCCCTTGCCCGAAGCGGTGACGGGTGGGTCGTCGGATCTGGTGACGGCGGACATGGAGGCACTCCCGAGGAATCGGAGCTTTCGTTAAACAGAGATTTAAGGAAAGCGGCCCCAAGACGTCAAGAGCTGGTCGGGTATCGTTACGCTCACCTTCAGCAACGATCGGGAGACGGGTCAGTGGCACGGCGCAAGGACCAGGACGCACGGCGGGCCGAACTCGGCGAGGCGGCCCAGCGGGCGCTGCTCAGCCGGGGCCTGGAGGGGTTGCGCCTCAAGGACGTCGCGGCAGAGGCCGGGGTCACCCCGGCCGCCGTCCTGTACTACTACGGCGATCTCGACGAGCTGATGTACGAGACCTTCCAGCAGGCCATCGAGCGCTTCTGCCGCGCCCGCGAACGAGCGGCCGAACAGGAGCCCGACGCCCGCCTGCGGCTGCGCGACTGCATCGCCTCGGGCGTCGCCACGGGGCCGGAGGACCGGCTGCCCAGGCTGCTCTTCGAGTACTGGCCCAGGAGCCTGCGCGACCCGCGCGCGGCGGCCCTGGACTCGGCCCTGACCGAGCGTCAGGTCGCGGTCTACTACGGCATCCTGGTGCTCGGCGAGGCCCAGGGGCACTTCCGGCTCACCGAATCGCCGAGGCTGCTGGCCAGCAGCCTTCTGGCGATGGAGGACGGCTACCAGATGGAGGTGCTGGCGGGGCGCCGCACCCGGGCGGAGGTGATCGGCGCCCTGCACGCGTACGCCCGCGTCGTCACCGGGTACGACCCGGGCGCGGCCTGAGCGCGGACTGACCGGTGGTCAGGCGCGCTTGCGGGCCTGCGGGGCGTGGGTGTCGACGGCGGCGAGCAGTTCGCGCCGGGACGGGTTGACCAGGGCGTGGCCGGCCACCGAGACGGTGGGGACGGTCTCGTTGCCGTCGGCCACGGAGCGGACGTAGGCGGCGGCCTCGGGGTCCTTCCAGATGTTCACGGTGGTGTACTCCAGCTCCGTGAAGCGCAGCTGGGTCATCAGCTTCACGCAGTACGGGCACATCGGCCGCCAGTAGACGACCACACCGCTGTCCTGACCCTCGGTCATGTGCTCCCCCTCGTTCGCACCGGCCCCTACCCGGCGGGGCGGGCCGGCTCACCTGCCGCAAGCTTCGCACCGGCCTGCGCCAGCCAGTGCAGCGGGTCGGTCAACGCGGCACGGGCGGAGCCGGCCAGTGCGGTGAGGGTGAGGACGGGGAGCTCGGAGGCGCCGGCCACCACCGCGGTTCGGGTGCGGGCGGCGCGGTGCAGCACCTCGCCGACGGCCTTGCCCTGGTGGGAAGTCGCGTCGTAGCGGCCCTCGCCGGTGATCACCAGGTCGGCGTCGGCCACCGCCGCCGTGAGGCCGAGCAGGTCGGCGACGGCCGCCGCGCCCGGGACGATCTCGGCGGACCAGGCGGCGTGCAGGCCGTAGGCGGTGCCGCCGGCCGCGCCGCCACCGGGCACGGACGGATCCGCGCCGAGCAGGGTGGCGAGGCGGGCCAGGCCACGGTCGAGGAGCGTGATGTCGGCGGGGGTGGCGCCCTTCTGCGGGCCGTAGACGGCGGCGGCGCCGTGCGGGCCGAGCAGCGGGTTGGTGACGTCGGTGAGGAGGCGGACCCCACCAGGTGGAGGTGGTCTGAGGTCGCTACGGTCGACACTGGCCAGCTCGATCAAGGAGCCTCCGCCGTCCGGTAGTTGACGGCCGTGCTGGTCGAGCAGGCGCAGACCGAGGGCGGCCAGCAGACCGGCCCCGCCGTCGGTGGAGGCGGAGCCGCCGAGGCCGAGCAGCAGGCGGGTGGCGCCGTGGTCGAGGGCGGCGGCGATCGTCTCGCCCGTCCCCCGGGTGGTGGCGGTGAGCGGGGTAGGGCGGGCCATCAGCGGGAGGCCGCCGGCGGTGGCGAGTTCGACCACGGCGGTGCCGTCCGGGAGCAGGGCGAACAGCCCGGTGACGGGGCGTCCGTCCGGGCCGGTGCAGCCGGGGACCCGGTGGAGCGCGGCCGCGCCCACGACGGCGGCGAGGGTGCCCTCGCCGCCGTCGGCCATCGGCAGCAGGACCAGCCGGTCGTCCGGCCGGACCGAGCGCCAGCCGGCCGCCAGCGCCTCGGCGGCCTCGGTCGCGGTGGCCGTCCCCTTGAACGAGTCCGGCGCGATCACGACCTTCACGGACGGTCCGTCACATGTGTCCGGTGACGCTCGGTCAGGGTGCGCAGGGTCTCGGCGCCCGGGGTGTCCCAGATCTGCTGGTTGAAGATCTCCACCTCCACCCAGCCGGTGTACCCGGCGGCCGTCACCATCGCGTCCAGCGCCCGGAAGTCGATGCAGCCGTCGCCGACGTGGCCGCGTCCGAGCAGGGCGTCCGCGGGCAGCGGGAGGGTCCAGTCGCAGAGCTGGTAGGCCGCGATGCGGTCACCCGCCCGTGCGATCTGCTCCGCCAACTGCGGGTCCCACCAGACGTGGTAGCTGTCCACCACCACGCCCACCTGGGAAGCGGGGAAGGGCTCGGCCAGGTCGAGGGCCTGCCCGAGGGTGGAGACCACGGCACGGTCGGCGCAGAACATCGGGTGCAGCGGCTCGATCGCCAGGCGGACGCCGAAGTCACCGGCGTGCGGGGCGAGTTCGGCGAGCAGGTCGGCGACCCGGGCCCGGGCACCGGGCAGGTCGCGGGAGCCCTCGGGCAGGCCGCCGACCACCAGGACGAGGGTGTCGGTGCCGAGTTCGGCGGCCTCCTCGATGGCCTGAAGGTTGTCGGCCAGCGCGGCCCGCCGCCCATCGGGGGTGGCGGCGGTCAGGAAGCCACCGCGGCAGAGGGAGCTGACGGTGAGCCCGGCGTCGCGGCAGAGCTTGGCGGAGCGGGCGAGGCCGGTCTCGGCGACCTTGTCGCGCCAGAGTCCGATCCCCTCGACACCGGCGTCGACGCAGCCCTGGACGGCTTCGGGGAGGGTCCAGCCCTTGGTGGTGATCTGGTTGAGCGAGAGCCCGCGCATCACAGGGACACCGCCAGGTACTGCCGCATGCGATGGGCGGCGAGCTCGGGGTCGGGCAGGATGCCCGCCTGGTCGGCGAGTTGGAAGAGGGTGACCAGGTGGGGGACGGAGCGGCCGCTCTGCGCGCCCGCGACCATGGTGAAGTGCGACTGGTGCCCGGCCAGCCAGGCCAGGAAGACGATGCCGGTCTTGTAGTGGAAGGTCGGCGCCGCGAACAGGTGCCGGGCCAGCGGCAGGGTCGGCGCGAACAGCGCGTCGTAGGCGGCCAGGTCACCCGCGTCCAGCGCCCGCAGGGCAGCCGCCGCCACGCCGGCGATCGGGTCGAAGACCCCCAACAGGGCGTCGCTGTGGCCGAGTTCGTCGCCCCGGATCAGCTCGGGATAGTGGAAGTCGTCCCCGGTGTAGAGCCGGACCCCCTCCGGCAGGGCTCGGCGCAGGGCGACCTCCCGGCCGGCGTCCAGCAGCGAGACCTTGATGCCGTCGATCCCGTCGGCGTGCTCGCGGATCAACGTCAGCACGGTCTCGGTGGCGGCGTCCAGACCGGCCGAGCCCCAGTACCCGGCGAGCGCCGGGTCGAACATCTCACCCAGCCAGTGCAGGATCACCGGCCGCCCGGCCTGCTTGATCAGCGAGCCGTACACCTCCAGGTAGTCCTCCGGGCCGCGCGCCACCGCCGCCAGCGCCCGGCTGGCCATCAGGATCGGCTGCGCACCCGCCTCTTCTACGACCTGGAGCTGCTCGGTGTAGGCGGCCCGGACCTGGTCCAGCGTGGCGGGTCCGGCGAGCTGGTCGGTCCCGGCCCCGCAGGCCAGCCGCCCGCCGACGGCCCGCGCCTCCGCGCCCGATCGGCGGATCAACTCGGCGGTGGCGGCCCAGTCCAGGCCCATCCCGCGCTGCGCGGTGTCCATCGCGTCGGCCACCCCGAGGCCCAGCGACCAGAGGTGGTGCCGGAAGGCCAGCGTGCTCTCCCAGTCCACCGCCGCCGGCGCGCCCGGGGCGTTCTCCCCCAGGGGGTCTGCGACGACGTGGGCGGCGGCGAAGACCGTCCGGCCGACCGGCGCCGGCCCGGCGGGGAGGGCGAGCGGCTCGCGCATCCGGTGGGCGCCGCCGGGGAGTTCGAGGGTGACGGTCACAGCGACAGCTCCGGGACGTCGAGGCGGCGGCCCTCGCGGGCGGACTTCAGGCCCAGCTCGGCGAGTTGGACGCCCTTGGCGCCCTCCAGCAGGTCCCAGTGGTAGGCGGAACCGGTGGCGACGTGGCGCAGGAACAGCTCCCACTGGATCTTGAAGCCGTTGTCGAACTCGCCGTTGTCCGGCACCTGCTGCCACTGGTCGCGGAAGGACTCGGTGGCGGGCAGGTCCGGGTTCCAGACCGGCTTGGGGGTCGAAGCCCGGTGCTGGATCCGGCAGTTGCGCAGCCCGGCGACGGCGCTGCCCTCGGTGCCGTCCACCTGGAACTCCACCAGCTCGTCCCGGTCCACCCGCACCGCCCAGGAGGAGTTGATCTGGGCGGTGATGCCGCCCTCCAACTCGAAGACCCCGTAAGCCGCGTCGTCCGCCGTGGCGGGGTAGGCGCGGCCCTGCTCGTCGAAGCGCTCCGGGATGTGGGTGACGGTGTGCGCGTAGACGGAGCGCACCGGGGCGATGATGTTGTCCAGCACGTACCGCCAGTGCGGGAACATGTCCAGCACCATCCCGCCGCCGTCCTCGGCCCGGTAGTTCCACGACGGGCGCTGGGCGCTCTGCCAGTCCCCCTCGAAGACCCAGTAGCCGAACTCGCCGCGCACCGACAGGATCCGGCCGAAGAAGCCGCTGTCCACCAGCCGCTTGAGCTTGAGCAGACCGGGGAGGAAGAGCTTGTCCTGCACCGCCCCGTTGCACACCCCGGCCGCCGTCGCCAGCCGGGCCAACTCCAGTGCGGCGTCCAGGGATTCGGCGGTGGGCTTCTCGGTGTAGACGTGCTTTCCGGCCGCGATGGCGGCGCGCAGCGCGGGCTCCCTGGCCGGGGTGACCTGGGCGTCGAAGTAGACCTCGGCCAGCGGGTGGGCCAGCGCCTCCTCCAGCGAGGTGGTCCAGTGCGTGAGGCCGTGACGGTCCGCCAGCTCCTTGAGCTTGAGCTCGCTGCGGCCGACCAGGATCGGCTCCGGCCACAGCACCTCGCCGCCCTCCAGGGCGAGACCGCCTTGCTCACGGATGGCGAGGATGGAGCGGACCAGGTGCTGGCGGTAGCCCATCCGGCCGGTGACACCGTTCATCACGATGCCGATCACCCTGCGGGGCATGGGAAGTCTCCTTCGGAAAATTGCAGAAACCAGGGGCGCGAGGAACTGCGCGCTACGGAAGGCGCCGAGCCGACTGCCGGGCACGAACGCTCACTTGCAGGTGCTGCTCCCGTCACGCGCTGCGGGCGATGTCCTGCGGCAGCACGGGGTGCGCGAACGGCAACCCGGCCGCGAAGCGCGCCAGTTCGTCGGCGGCGGCCGCCGCCATCCGGTGCAGTTCGCCCCCCAGCGAGCCCGCCACGTGCGGGGTGAGCACCACGTTGGGCAGCTCGTACAGCACGGAGTCGGCCGGCAGCACCTCCGGGACGGTCACGTCCAGCACCGCGTTCAGACGACCCGTCACCAGCTCCGCGACCAGCGCGTCCTGGTCGAGCAGCGAGCCGCGCGAGGTGTTGACCAGGGTGGCGCCGTCCGGCATCAGGGCCAGCCGCCGGGCGTCGATCAGGTGATGGGTGGCCGGCAGCTCCGGAGCGTGCACCGTCAGCACGTCCGAGGCGGCGCAGAGCTCGTCCAACTCCACTGACCGCGCCCCGAGTTCCAGCGCCTCCTCGGCCGAGACGTACGGGTCGTGCAGCAGCAGCTCCAGGTCGTACGGGCGGAGCAGCTCCAGCACCCGCCGCCCGATCCGGGAGGCGCCGACCACGCCGACGGTGCGGCGGTAGTTGCCGGTGGCGGCGTAGGCGGCCTGCCAGTCGTGCCGGGTGCGGCGGGCCCGGTACTCCTCGCGGATGCGCAGCAGCTGCTTGTTGGCCAGCAGGACGGCGGCCACGGTGTACTCGGCCACCGGGAGCGCGTTGGCCCAGGCGGCGGAGGTGACCTCCAGGCCGCGGCTCCAACAGGCCTCGGTGATGTGGTGCTTGACCGAGCCGGCCGCGTGGATCACGGCGCGCAGCCGGGGGGCGGCGGCCAGCACGCTCTCGTCCAGCGGCGGGCAGCCCCAGCTGCTGACAATCACCTCGGCCTCGGCGAGGGCGGCCCGGGCGGCCGGCGTGGTGAAATCGTCCACCACCAACTGCGGGTCGAGTTCGGCGAGTTCGGCGAGCCGGGCGAGGGTGCCCGGGTCGATCAGCCGCTCGGCGAGGCCGGGCTCCATGGCCAGCAGGGCACGCGGTCGGCGCGGCACAGGCGGGGCGGGGTCGGTCACGGTGGTCTCCTGATAGAGGGTCACTTGACGCTCCCTGCGGTCAGTCCGGCCTTCCAGTGGCGCTGGAGCACGACGAAGGCGATCACCAGGGGGAGCACGGCGAGCAGCGAACCGATGACCACCAGGGGGTAGTACTCGGGGAAGGCGCGGGTCTGCGCGTTCCAGCTGTACAGGCCGAGGCTGACCGGGAAGAGCCGGCTGTCGGAGAGCATCACCAGCGGGAGGAAGAAGTTGTTCCAGATGGCGGTGAACTGGAACAGGAACACGGTCACGAAGCCGGGCATCACCATCTTCAGGCCGATCGACCAGAAGGTGCGCAGCTCGCCGGCGCCGTCCATCCGGGCGGCCTCCAGCACCTCGCCGGGCACGTAGCCGGCCACGAACACCCGGGCCAGGTAGACCCCGAAGGGGTTGACCAGGGAGGGGATGAAGACCGACCAGAAGGTGTTCACCACGCCCAGTTCGGAGGCGAGCAGGTACATCGGCAGGGCGAGCGCGGTGGTCGGCACCAGCACGCCGAGCAGCACCAGCCCGAAGACCTTCTCCTTGCCGGGGAAGTCGTAGACCTGGAAGGCGTATCCGGCGCAGACGCAGACCAGGGCGCAGAGCACGGCCCCGATCCCGGCGTAGAGCAGGGAGTTGAGGTACCAGCGGAAGTAGATGCCGTCGCCGGCGGCGGCCAGCGCCTGGAGGTTGGCGCCCAGGTGCCAGGTGTCGGCGGTGAGGGCGCGGCCGCCGATCAGGTCGCCGGTGTCCTTGGCGGCGGCGGTGACCAGCCAGCCGAGCGGGAGCAGGGTGTAGGCGGTGGCCAGCAGCAGGGCACCGTTGACGGCTGTCTTCGACAGCGACCAGGGGCGGCGGGCGCGGGTCGTGGTGCTCATCCGGTGCCCGCCTCCTTCCGGCCCCGGCCGAAGCGGGTGACCAGGAAGGAGAGGGCGGCGGCGGTCAGGGCCAGCAGCACCGAGGCGGCGGCGGCCAGGCCGTAGTCGCCCTTCTCGAAGGCGGCGGTGTAGGCGTACATGTTGGGGGTCCAGGTGGAGCTGACGCCGGGTGAGGCGCCGTGCAGGATCATCGGTTCGGTGAAGAGCTGGAGCGAGCCGATCACGGTGAACAGGCCGACCATCGTGATCGAGGCCCGGATCAGCGGGATCTTCACGCTCAGCGCGGTGCGCAGCGGGCCCGCGCCGTCGACCACGGCGGCCTCCAGCACCTCGCGCGGGATGGCCTGGAGCGCGGCGTAGAAGATCACCATGTTGTAGCCGGTCCACTCCCAGAGCGCGATGTTCACCACGGCGGGGAGCGGGTGGCCGAGCAGGTCGGGCTGGGAGCCGAGGCCCTCCAGGGCGCCGATCACCGGGCTGATGCCGGGGGTGTACAGGTACATCCAGACCAGCGCGGCGATGATGCCGGGCACCGCGTGCGGGAGGAAGAGCGCGAGTTGGAAGAAGCGGCGGGCCCGGGCCAGCGCGGAGTCCAGCAGCAGGGCCAGCCCGAGCGCCAGGCCGGTCATCAGCGGGATGTAGAGCAGGCAGTACTGGGCCGTCGTCAGGAAGCCCTCGCGGAACGCCTGGTCGGTCAGCGCCCGGGTGTAGTTGCCGATCCCGGTGAAGACCGTCTCCGAGCCGCCGAAGCCGAGGCCGGAGCCGCGCTCGCTGTGCAGGCTGAGCCAGAGCGCGTAGCCGATCGGGACCAGGGTGCAGGCGGTGAAGAGCAGCAGGAACGGGGCCAGCAGGGTGGCGGCGGCCCCGTTCCCGCCCCTCCTCCGCCGGGTGACGGAGGTGGTCACTCGGCGACCTTGAGGCCGCGGTTCTTCAGCTCGGCCACGGTGGACTTCTGGGCTCCGTCCACGGCCTGGCCGAGGGTGGTGCCGCCGGTCAGCTTGCCGAAGGAGTCCTTCAGCGAGGTGTTGGTGGCGCCCATCGCGGGGCCCCAACTCCACTTCGGCTTGATGGACTTGGCGGCATCCTGGTAGATCGCGTAGATGTCCTGGCCGCCGTAGAAGGAGGTGTCGAAGGCGGCCTTGGCGACCGGCACCAGCTCGGGCGCGGCCGGGTAGGCGGAGGAGGTGCCGGAGGCGATCCGGGCCTTGATGCCCTCGGGGGTGGTGGTGGCCCAGGTGGCGAACTCGACGGCGGCCCTGGCCTTCTTGCTGTCCTTGGAGACGGCGAAGGTGGTGCCGCCGAGCATGCCGCTGGCGGGGCTGCCGTCCCAGGTCGGGATCGGGGCCACGGCCCACTTGCCGGAGCCGTCCGGCACCGAGGACTTGAGCACCCCGCCGCCCCAGGAGGCGCCCAGGTAGCCGGCCGTCTCGCCCTTCTGGAGCGAGGCGGTCCACTGCTGGCTGAAGGACGGCATCGAGCGGACCAGGTCCTCGCCGATCAGCTGCTGCCAGTAGTCGGCGACCTTGGCGGTCTGAGGGGAGGTCAGCGCGACCTGCCAGGCGTCGCCCTTGGTGCCGAACCAGGTGGCCCCGGCCTGCCAGGCGAGCGCCTCGAAGGTACTCGGGTCGTCGGGGAAGAAGGTGGCGATCCGGGTGTTGGGGTCGGCCTGCTTGAGCTTCTGGGCGGCGGTGCGGAACTCGTCCCAGGTCTTGGGCGGCGCGGTGACGCCGGCCTTCTCGAAGAGGTCCTTGCGGTAGTAGAAGGACTGCGGGGCGGCGTCCAGCGGCAGCGCCCAGTTCTTGCCGCCCAGGGTGGTGAGCTCGACGGCCTGCGGGAGGTACTTGCCCTTGAGCTCGGCGGTGACCAGCTTGGAGATGTCCTGCACCGCGCCCTGGCTGACGAAGTCGGGCAGTTGGGGGTACTCGACGTTGAAGACGTCGGGGGCGTTGCCGGCCTTCACCGCGTTGGCGATCTTGGCGTAGCCGCCCGCGTTGCCGGAGGGGATCTCCTCGAAGGTGATCTGGACGTTCGGGTGCGAGGCGTTGAACGCGGCCACCACGTCCTTGGTGCCCTTGGCCCAGCCCCAGAAGGTGAGCGTGACCGGCTTGCCGTCGGCGGCCTGCTCCCCCGCGGCCGCCTCGGTGGAGCCGGAGCCGCTGCTGCCGCAGGCGGTGAGCAGGCTGAGCGAGAGCGCGCAGGCGCCGAGCAGGAGGGCTCTGCGGGGGCGGGCGGGGGAAGAGGACATGGCTCGGCTCCTGGCAGTGAGGGGGGATTGCACCGCTTTGGCGTCGGATCGCCGCTCTTACGACGATCTGACGAGGTGTGACCGCCATCTTGGGCCGCCCTCCGATCGGAGTCAAGAGATCTGGATCGAATGATCCGATCTGATCCATTGATCGATCATTCGATCGCCCGACCTTGACGGGTGATCAACCGCCTCCTAGATTCGGCCCGGTAAGCCCCGGACGGAGGACGCCCCATGCCCGCTCCCTTCTCTCTGCCTGACGAGGACCGCGTCCTCAGCCCGCACACCGGCTGGACCAGGGCCCACTGGGAGGCCGCCGCCGACGGGATGCTGGCCGCCGTCCGCCCGTACGCCTCCCCCGGCCTGGCCCGGATCGACCTGCCCGGGGCCCGCCCCAGCTGGTCCGGCCCCGCCTCGGACGGGCTGGAGGGCTACGCCCGCACCTTCCTGCTCGCCGCCTTCCGCACCGCCGGCGCCCGGGGCGAGGACCCGGCCGGCCTGCTGGAGCGCTACGCCGCCGGCCTGGCCACCGGCACCGACCCGGCGGCGGACGAGGCCTGGCCCGAGATCACCGACCGGGGCCAGCCGATGGTGGAGGCCGCCTCCATCGCCCTCGCCCTGCGCCTCACCCGCCCCTGGCTCTGGGAGCAACTGGACCGGCCCGTCCGGCGCCGCGCCGTCCGCTGGCTGGCCGCCGCCCTCCACCGCGAACCGGTGGACAACAACTGGCACCTCTTCCCGCTCACCGTGGCCGGCTTCCTCGCCGAGCTCGACACCGCCGACCCCGGTCTACTGGAGGAGGCGGGCACCGACGCCGCCTCCTGCCGGGGGGCCGTCGACCGGGGCCTGGCCAAGCTGGACGGCTGGTACCTCGGCCAGGGCTGGTACACCGACGGCCGCCCGCGCGCCGTCGACCACTACAACGGCTGGGCCCTCCACCTCTACCCGGTGCTGCACGCGCACCTGGCCGGCGACACCGGCCTGCTCGCCCGCCACGGCGCCCGCCTCGCCGCCCACCTGGACGGCTACGCCCGCACCTTCGGCGGCGACGGCGCCCCGCTCCACCAGGGCCGATCGCTGATCTACCGTCACGCCGCGGCCGCCCCGCTCTGGCTCGGCGCCCTCACCGGCCACACCCCGCTCGCCCCCGGCACCACCCGCCGGCTCGCCTCCGGCACCCTGCGCCACTTCCTCGACCGGGGCGCCACCGACCCCCGGGGCCTGCTCACCCTCGGCTGGTACGGCGCCCACCCGCCGATGGTCCAGCCCTACTCCGGCCCGGCCTCGCCGTACTGGTCGAGCAAGGGCTTCCTCGGCTTGCTCCTCCCCGCCGGCCACCCCGTCTGGACCGCCACCGAGCAGCCCGCCCCTGCCGAACTGGCCGACGCCGTCCGCCCGTTGGCCGCCCCCGGATGGCTGGTGCAGTCCACCGCCACCGACGGGCTGGTGCGGGTGCACAACCACGGCAGCGACGACCAGCCGGCCACCGGCGACCCGCTGCCCGACGACCCGCTGTACGCCCGCTGCGCCCACTCCACCGCCACCGGGCCCACCTTCTCCGCCGAACTCCCGGACAACCACTTCGCGTTGACCCTCGACGGCACCCCCACCGACCGCGGCCGGATCACCCCGATCGGCGCCGGGCCCGGCTGGGCCGCCTCCCACTCCACCCCGGCCGAAGGCATCCGCACCACCTCGCTCACCCTGGCCCACGGCCCCGACGAGGTCCGCGCCCACCTGGTCACCGGCGCCGCCCCGGGCACTCCGGCCCGCCAGACCGGCTGGGCGATCACCACGCCCCGGCTGCACTCCTCACTCCAACCGGTGCACGGCTACCGCGACCTGACCGTCCACCACCTCCCCGAGGGCACCGCCTACGGGCCGGACGCCACCCTCCCCGCCCTCACCGGCACGGTCACCGACGGACTCTTCGTCTGCACGGCCCGCCTCAGCGGCACGGCCCCCGACGGCCCCGCCCCCTCCGTCACGGTCACCGGCACCACGTTCCACGTCCGCTGGCCCGACGGCTCCTCCACCACGGCCACGCTCGGCGACACCACCGTGGAGGTACGGCCGTGAACTGGGCCTTCTCCACCCTCGGACTGCCCGGCCTCCCGCTCCCCGAGGTCCTCCGCCTGGCCACCGACCACGGCTGGGACGGCGTCGAACTGCGCTGCACCCCCGGCGAACCGGTCCACCTAGGCCTCAGCACCACCGAACGCGTCGCCCTCGCACGGCAGTTCACCACCGCCGGGGTCCTCCCCCTCGCCGTCTGCTCCTACCTCGGCATCGCCGAACCGGGCGAGGACCACCCCGTCCTCGCCGACCTCACCGCCCACCTCCGGCTGGCCGCCGACCTCGGCGCCCCGTACGTCCGGGTCTTCCCCCGGGGCACCGACGCCACCGCCGTCCGCCGCCTGACCGCCATCGCCCCGACCGCCACCGCCCTAGGCGTCCGCGTCCTGGTCGAGACCCACGACACCCACCGCTCCGCCCGCGCCGTCGCCCGCCTCGCCGCCGCCGCCGACTCCCCCGCCGTCGGCGGCCTCTGGGACCTGATGCACACTCACCTGGCCGGTGAGACCCCCGCCGAGTCCCACACCGCCCTCGCCCCCTGGCTCGGCTACACCCAGGTCAAGGACATCGCCTCCCCCGAGGACCTCACCCCCCTCCCCCTCGGCACCGGCATCCTCCCCCTCACCGCCTGCCTCTCCCTCCTCCCCCCGACCGCCTGGGTCTCCTGGGAGTACGAGGCCCCCTGGCACCCCAGCGCCGCCCCCTTCGCCCCGCTGCTCGGTCGCCCCCGGCCGCGGTAGGGGCTGCCCCCTCGGTGCGGCCGCCCGGCCCCACCGAAGAGACAGCCCCTGGCTGCCCGCAAGGGCAGTTCACCCCTCCGGGGCTCCCCACACCGCCCCCGACGTGCGATGATCCCCCTCACGTCACCGACCGCCACGGGGTAGAGAACATGATCGGTCTACTGCTCGTCGCCCTCCTGGCATTCGTCGCCTTCGGCTGCGTCTGCACCCTCTGGGCCGACCGCGGCGGCCCCCGCTGGACCCGGGGCTTCGCCGCCGCCACCCACGCCCTTGCTGCCGCCGCCCACGCCTTCGGCAATGCCGACCGCCGCCGCGACGCCCCGAACACTGGTGGCGACGGCGGTGGCGACAGCTCCTGAGCTCCGGTCACACCCGTACGACGGGGCGTCAGACTCACGGCGCGGCCGACCTGGCCAGCCGCTCGAGCTTCGCCCAGTGGGCCGCACGGGCCTCCCCGTCCGCCGGCCGCTCGTGCTCGGGGCGCAGCCCGGTCCGGCCGTCGAGGCCCTCGCGCAGGATGTCGGCGTGCCCGGCGTGCCGGACGGACTCGCCGAGGACGTGGACCAGGACGGCGAACAGGTTGGTGTCGGCATGGGGCTCCGGCCACCACGGCACGTGACCGGGGGCGTCCAGCGGAAGCCCTTCGATCGTCGCGTCCGCGTGGTCCCAGGTGCGCCGGTAGAAGTCGGTGATCTGTTCGCGGGTCTCGTCCGCGGCCGCCCACAGGTCACTGCCGTCGGAGTCCTGCCACCGGGGCAGCGGTTCCGGGGACGGTCGGCCGAAGACCTCACCGAAGTACCTGGCCTCGACGGTGGCGACGTGCTTGACCAGGCCGAGGAGGTTGGTCCCGGTCGCCGTCAGCGGTCGGCGGGCGTCGTAGTCCGACAGGCCGTCGAGCTTCCAGAGCAGCGCCTCGCGGTCCCGCCGCAGCCGCCCGTGCAGGGTGTCCTTCGCGTACTTGTCGATCATGCATCAGGAGCCTGCCACGGTCCGGCCCGTGGAGTCGACATCCCCTGGTCAGATCAGCTCCAGTACCCCGACGATCTCGCCGTCGCTCAGCTCGCCGGTCGGGCGGAAGCCGAGGCCCAGGTAGAACCTCTCCGGACTGGCCGGGCCCTGGTGCCAGGTGACGAAGAGCCGGCGGCCGCCGCGACGGCGGATCTCGGCCGCCACCTCTCGCACGGCGAAGCGCCCGTACCCCCGCCCCTGGGAGTCGGCGGAGATGTTCAGCCGCCACAGCCCCGAGCGGACGTCGCCGCTGCCGTCGCCGAACCAGTCGATGTCCAGGAAGGCCATCAGGAAGCCGACCGCGCGCTCGCCGTCCATGATGAGCCGCGGCCAGGCCACGCCGGGGTGGACGTACGCCTCGGCGAGCGACTTCACCACCGACGAGACCACGTGCTCCTGCTCCGGGTGCACGCGGACGGCGATCGCGGCGTCGAGGTTCCCGGGCGTGATCTCGGCAAGGCTCATTCTGCTCGGCATACCCGCAGCTTAAGGACCCTCCGGCCGGAACCGTGGCACCAGGGTCCCCGGCGGCGGATCAGACCTACGCCGGTTCCAGGATCGGTGCGCGAGTACGAGCCTGCGCACGGGGTGACGCGAGGTCAGCCGGGGGCCTGGAAAGAGGAGAAGCGTCGCCCGGCCCGGCCCGGCCGAGCAGTGGCCGGGCCGGGACCGACAGGGGTTCTGGGGGGACGTCGGCACGGGGCCGGGCGACGAAGCCCGGCAGACGGGCTGCACCCAGCCTCCGTGGCACCTGACCAGGCGTCAACCTCCCCGGGGCAACCCTGCCCGCAGGCCCACCGACTGCTGCCTCCCCGGACATCGCGACCGCCACCGGGCGGGCAATCCGCGCATGTCACCACCGGTGAGGCGGCGGACGCACGGAACCACCGCGCGGCCCCGAACCGGGCGGTGCCACCGTCCGATGGCGGTCGGCGGCGCTCCGGGACGGGCCGGCCCGGACGCGGGGGCAAGGGGTGCCGTCCGGAGGGGCAGACCGTGGAACGGGCTGGTACCTACCGTCTGCTCCGGCTCAAGGCGACGGTAGCCCCGGCCGCAGTCACGGGCGGAGTTGGAACGCCGCCGTGAGGGTGTAGCCGACCAGGGCGCTGAAGAAGGCGACGGCGGTGACGTGACGGGGCGTCACCGGCAGCCCCGCGAGTGCCGGGTAGAGCAGCACCGCGACGCCCGCGCAGACGTCGGCCGCGTACAGCCCGAGCGGCGGCAGCACGTGGGTGGTGCGGGCGGCCCAGCCGGTGGCCACCAGGAAGCCGGTGAGCAGCACGAAGCCGGAGAGGATGCCGGAACCGATGGTCAGCAGCACGGAGTGCGGCTCCGGCTCGGGCTCGCCCTCGGCCCACACCGGGCGGAAGCGGTGCCCGACGGCCAGGCCGATCATCGCGACGGTGACGGCGGCGAGGGCGCCGAGCAGGGAGAGCAGGTTCACGATCGGCTCCGGTGATTGCGCAGGACGGGTTGCAGCAGGGCCGCCACGGCGGACGGCAGGAGGACCACCAGCAGCAGCACGGTGGACCACACCATCGGGTCCAACTCCCCTGCGGACGGCGGCAGTACGGGCGGGGCCGGGGGCGCCGCCAGGACGACGGCCTGGGTCCCGGACGGCGACGGGAGTGTCAGGGTCGGGCTCGGGTTCGGGCTCGGCGGCGGGGGTGGCTGCTCCGGCTGTGACGGGGTGGAGGTGGGGGTGGGGCGGACGGCGGACGGCCGGGGAGCTGCCGCCTTGGGCGCGACCGTCGGGACCGCCACCACCGCCGTGGGCGTGGCCTTCGCGGTCGGCGAAGGCATCGGGGTGGGTGTCGGAGTCGGGGCCGTGGTCGGGGCCGGCGAAACCGTCGGGCCGGGCGTCGGGGTGGGCGTCGGTGAAGGCGCGTGGCAGGACCACAGCCAGTGCGGCGGCCAGTGCCGCGGCGCCCCTGGCGGTGGTGGGCAGGGCGGCGGAGGCGGGAGCGGGAGGGGAGACGGCGGGCAGTCGGGGACGTCATCCATCCGGCCGATTCTGCGGCCGACCCTGTCACCGTCTGCCAGTTTCGCCGGATGCGACACCCACACGGGTGACGGCGCATCAGCGCACGGCCCGGAGAACGGTCGTGCGCCCCCTGGCCACGGGGTACTCGACGAACAGTCACCGTGCCCACGCCGAGGCCGAGTCGTCCACGCACGTCCGTGGGCCGGTGCGGTCTGGACAGCGGCCATCGGGCGGCGTACAAGGATGCCAAGGGCCCTTCGGCCCACGGTATTTCAGGGGGAAATCATGAGTGTCGGCGTCATCTTGATCATCGCACTGCTGTACTTCCTGCCGACGGTCGTCGCCTTGGCGCGGGCCATCCCGAACCGGGGGTCGGTGATCGTGATCAACATCTTCCTCGGGTGGTCACTGATCGGCTGGGTAGTCGCCCTCGCCATGTCGGCGCGGAGCACGGCACCCCGCCACTGAGCCGTCCCGGACCACCGATCTCGCGGCAGTCCGCCACGAGTTGACGGATGCGGCGTCGGGGCGGATCGGGACCGCACCACCGGTCCACTCCGCCACCGACGCTGACCCGCCCTGAGCTCAGTCCACCCAGACCACCACGGCCAACCCCCGCTCGGCGGCGCCCCGGTAGAACTCCCGCAGGGCCGCGAAGTGCCCGGCGATCCACTCTTGCGGGTGGCCGCCACTCGACCCCAACCCGCACACCTCGTCCGCCAGTTCGCGCTCCTTCGGGAACCGGGCGAACAGTGCGTCGACCTCCACCGCCCCAAGGCCTGCCGCGAGTTCGGCGACCGCCGCCGGTGAGAGCAGGGAGGGCGGATCGCCGAAGCGGTCGTAGACCTCCAAGTGGTCCAGGTACGGGATCTCCGCCGGGCCGTCACCCTCGATGCCGCGCTCCAGCGTACGGAGCAGCTCCGACTCCCCCTCGGCCCACCGCACGTAGGTGACCAACCCCCAGACGGCCCAGTCGAGATCGACCGTGTCCCCGACCGGCGGGTTCCACTCGGGATCGCCGTCGGCCGAGGCCGCCGCCGCGCGGCGGCAGCCGTCGAGGTACTCGGTGCTCACGCGCGCGAGCTGCTGGGTCAGGGCCATCCCGGGAGTATCGCCGAACGCCACCGGCCCGGCACCCAAGTTGTCGCGGGGGCCGGGCCGGAGGGTGCTGACGGCAGGTCAGGCGGTGCGGCGCAGACGGGCGGAGACCAGGGAGATCCAGGCCATCGCGGTCACCACGCCGACCGCCAGGGTCAGCGAGCCGGCCGTACCGCCGGTCATCGCCCAGCCGTTGCCGAGCAGCAGGGTGGTGCCGGCGGTGCGGGAGAGGACGGCCGAGGCGCGGTCGCCGGCCAGGCGGTAGTGGCGGGCCAGGAGGTAGCAGGCGGCGATGAAGGAGAGGAAGGTGACCGAGCCGGCGGCCATGTGCGCGTAGCCGTGCCAGCTCAGCGCGGTGGGTGCTCCGGCCGGGGTGCCGACCGGGAAACCGTCGGCCGGGTCCATCACGAAGACGCCGGCCGCCATCATGCCGAGGCCGCCGAGGCGGACCAGCCGGGGCACCCAGGTACCACCGCTCTGACCCCGCATCACCCGGCGCAGCCCGGCCGCACCGGCGGTCATCAGCAGACCGACGACCAGGAAGTTGGTGATCTGCACCCAGCCCAGCGGGCCGTTGCTCAGGATGCTGAGCGGGTGCCGGAGGAGGGAGAAGCCCTCCCTGGTGAGGGCCTGGGCCGCCGCCACCACCGTCCAGACCGGCGTGGCGGCAGCACCGAGGGCGAGCAGCGTGCGGGTACCGGCGGAGGTCCGGGCGGTGGGGGCGGTGAAGGTGGCGGTGGTCATGGCGGGTGTGTCCTTCCGGGGTGGTGAGCGGTTCCTCGCTGACACGTCGTCCGGGCGATGTGACAGGGAACGGATCGCATTCCCTGTCACATCGCCCCGTTCGACGTACCGGTGGAAGGACAAGCACCAGCACCCCGGAGGAACCCCATGCGCTACCTGATGACCACCAATGCCAACGGCTCCACCCCCGACGAGAAGCTCTTCGCCGAGATGGGCGCGTTCATCGAGGAGCTGACCGCCTCCGGTGTCCTGCTGGCCACCGGAGGGCTGGACCCGGCGTCGATCCTGGTCTCTTCCGCGGGCGAGGAGATCACCGTGACCGACGGCCCGTTCGCCGAGGCCAAGGAGGCGGTGGCCGGCTTCGCCCTGGTCGAGGTCCGCTCGCAGGAGGAGGCGGTCGAGCTGGCCCGCCGCTTCCGACGGATCGTCGGTGACGGCCAGAGCCGCCTCCAGCAGGTGTTCACCGGCTGATCCGCCGTCAGTCCGCCGTCAGTCGGACTCGGTCAGCCGGCCCCGGTGCGCGTCCCGCGTGCCGGGGCCGGTGTGGTGGGATGAGGACCGTGCTGGATACCCGCCGGACGGTCGACGCGGTCTGGAAGATGGAGTCGGCGAGGATCGTCGCCGGTCTGGTCCGGATGGTCCGCGATGTCGGGCTGGCCGAGGAGTTGGCCCAGGACGCCCTGGTGGCGGCGCTGGAGCAGTGGCCGCGCACCGGCGTGCCGGACAACCCGGGTGCCTGGCTGACCGCCATCGCCAAGCGCCGGGCGGTGGACCACATCCGCCGGTCCCAGCTGCACGAGCGCCGACAGGGCCAGCTGGCCCACGAGTTGACGCAGGAGCAGCTCCAGGCCCGGCACCAGGACCAGGACCACCGGCCGGACGGCGACGACCCGGAGGACCTGCTCCGGCTGATGCTGGTCTCCTGCCACCCCGTGCTGCCCGCCGCGCAGCGGGCCGCCCTGACACTCCGGCTGCTCGGCGGCCTCACCGCCGCCGAGATCGCCCGTGCCTTCCTGTCCACCGCCCCGGAGATCACCCGCCGGATCACCGCCGCCAAACGGACCCTGGCCGAGCGTCAGGTCTCCTTCGAGCTGCCGGAGGGGGAGGAACTCGCGGGGCGGCTGGCCTCCGTGCTGGAGGTCGTCTACCTGATCTTCAACGAGGGGTACTCGGCCACTTCCGGCGACGACCTGATGCGCCCCGGTCTCTGCCAGGAGGCGCTCCGGCTGGGCCGGTTGCTGGCGGTGCTGGCGCCGCGCGAGGCCGAGGTGCACGGGCTGGTGGCGCTGATGGAGGTCCAGGCCTCGCGCTCGGCCGCCCGCACCGGACCGTCCGGCGAACCGGTGCTGCTGCACGAGCAGAACCGGGGCCGCTGGGACCAGTTGCTGATCCGCCGCGGCTTCACCGCGATGCTCCGGGCCCGCGAGCTGGGCGGCCCGCCCGGCCCGTACGTGCTCCAGGCGGCGATCGCGGTCTGCCATGCCCAGGCGCCGACCGCCGAGGCCACCGACTGGGCGCAGATCGCCGCCCTGTACGGGGCGCTGGCCCGGCTGCTGCCGACGCCGGTGGTCCGGCTGAACCGGGCGGTGGCGGTCGGCATGGCCCGCGGTCCACAGGCCGGGCTCGACCTCGTCGACGAGCTGACCACCGAGCCCGCGCTGCGTGACTACCACCTGCTGGCGAGCGTCCGGGGCGATCTGCTCGCCCGGCTGCACCGGCCGGCCGAGGCACGGCTGGAGTTCCGCCGGGCGGCCGAGCTCACCCGCAACGCCGCCGAACGCGCCTTCCTGCTGGCCCGCGCCGACGCCCTGCCCGAGCACTCCGCCGGGCCCGCCGGCCCTACCCTCGGCCCGGCCACCCGGGCCTTCCTGGCCCGCCCCGAGCTGGACGCCTCGACCGTCCGCTCCTACGGGCAGACCATGCGACGGCTCTGCCTGGCGCTCGGGGAGGGCCGCCCGCTGGACGGGCTGACGGCCGCTCAGGTGGCCGGGGTGTTCACCACCGCCTGGGGCGCCGCGGCCGCGCGCACCTGGAACCGGCACCGCGCGGCGGTCCGCTCCTTCGCCCTCTGGGCCGGACTGCCCGGGCTCGCCGAGGAGTTGGCGGTGGAGCTGGAACGCCGGGCCGAGCCGGGGCCCCGGGGAGCCGAGGCGGTCGGCCCGGCCCGGCTGGACACGCTCTGCGCGCTGCCCGGGCCGACGGTCCGCGAGCACGTGCTGTGGCGGCTGCTCAGCGAGTCCGGCGCCGGGGTGAAGGCCGTGCTGGCCCTGAACGTCGAGGACCTGGACCTGGAGGACCGCCGCGCCCGCAACGGCATCGGCTGGCGCTCCGGCACTGCCCGGCTGCTCCCCGGACTGCTGGCCGGCCGCACCCGGGGCCCGCTCTTCCTGACCGACCGCCGCCCGGGCCCGGCCCGGCTGCCCACCGCCGACCTCTGCCCGGACACCGGCCGGGCCCGGCTCTCCTACGAGCGGGCCGAGTACCTCTTCAAACGGGCCAGCGGCGGGCTCACCCTCGGCCGCCTCAAGCTCTGACCAGCAGTCAGGCGCCGCTCGGTCCGAGGGTGAGGCGCAGCTCGTAGCGGTCGGCCCGGTAGGTCTCGTGGCTGTCGGCGCACGGCCGGCCGGCGGCGTCCAGCGACAGCCGTTCGGTGGTCAACACGGCCGAGGGGCCGCGGAGTTCGAGCAGGCGGCGGTTCCCGGCGTCGGCGAGGGCGGCCCGGGCGGTGTAGCGGGCGGAGACCGGGGCGTGGCCGGCGGCGGTCAGGCCGGCGAAGACCGAGGCGGTGGTGAAGTCGGCGGCGGGCAGCTCGGGGGCCACCGCGAGCGGGACCAGGTCGTGGGAGACGCAGATCGGCAGCCCGTCCAGCAGGCGCAGCCGCCGCAGCTCGAACAGCGTTGCCCCGGTGGGGACTTCGAGCCGTTCGGCCTCCTCGGAGCCGGCCGGCCTGGTCCGGGAGCCGAGCACCCGGGCGGTGACCACCCGGCCCAGGGAGCGGTTGAAGTCGGCGAAGCCGAGCAGGCCGGAGGCCTCCGGCACGTGGCTGTGGCCGATCTGCCGCACCCGCCAGCCGCGCCGCTCGGAGGACTCCACCAGGCCCTGCTCCTCCAGGGCCTTGAGGGTGCGGCGCAGGGTGGAGCGGCTGATCCCGAGCTGCTCGCAGAGGTGGCGCTCGGAGGGCAGCCGGCGGCCGGGGCCGAACGCGCCGGTGGCGACGGCGTGTTGGATCGCCTGCTGGGCGAGGACGTACGGCGGCTGGCCGCCCTCCGCCACGACGGGGCTGAGAACGGAATCGGCGGGCACCGGAGGTCCTCTCGGGAAGCCGGACGGTCGGGACTTCGGCCGGGACTTTGGTCCGGATTTCATCTGGTATCGCTCTGGTATACCTGAAGGTGTCCGGAGGGGGGAGACACCACGCCGGGGCCCCGTGCCCCTCGAACGGAAGGACCCTCCCATGACCCGCATCCTGGACCTCGACGGCGCCCAGCTGACCGCCCTGCGCGGCCGCGCCCTGACCACCGCCGTCGCGGAGAGCGAGGGCCGCACGATGGTCGGCGAGGTCTGGCCGAACACCGCGATGCTGGCGGGCGCCCACGAGACCGGCGGGGTCTCCAACATCGAGATCGCCGCCGCCTTCGGGGCCGACCTCGTCATCCTCAACCTGGTGGAGACCGTCTTCGACGGCGAGCGCTGGCGGCTGCCGGTGCTCGGCGAGTTCGCCACGCTGGCCGAGCTCTCGGACTTCGTCGGCCGGCCGATCGGCGTCAATCTGGAGCCGGGCACCGTGCCCGAGGGCCGCAAGGCGACCGTGGAGAACGCCCGCCGTCTGGTCGACCAGGGCGCCGCGATGCTCTGCGTCACGGCCAACCCGGCCACCGGGGCCGGCCTGGCCGACATCGCCCGCACCAGTGAGCAGTTGAGGTCCGCGCTCGGCGAGGACGCCGCGATCTGGTCCGGCAAGATGCACCTGGCCGGGCGCAGCGAGCCGCTGGACGCGGCGGGCATGGCGGCGGTGGCCGAGGCCGGGGCGGACGGCGTGCTGGTCCCGCTGCCCGGCACCGTCCCGGGCGTCACCCGGGAGGTCGCCGCCGAGGCGGTGCGGCGCATCCACGCGGCCGGGGCCATCGCGATGGGCACCATCGGCACCAGCCAGGAGGGTTCGCACCGCAACCTGGTGCCCCAACTCGCTCTGAACGCAAAGGAGATCGGCGTGGACGCGCACCACTTCGGGGACGCCTTCGTGTCCGGCGCGATGGACCCGGAGTTCATGTACGACTACTCGGTGGCGATCCGCGGCCGCCGCCACACCTGGATCCGGATGGCCCGCAACGTACGCAAGCGTGGCTGAGGCCGGGCGCCGGCGGCGGTCCGTCAGCCAATCCTCCGTACCCTGACGGACCGTCAGATGACTGAGGCCGCCCGTACGGCTCCGGCGGCACTGTGGAGCTGCGCCCGGGAGAACGGATCCCGGGGCAGCACCGGACAGTGACCGCAGAGGAGTTCACCGTGAAGCTTCGCACCACCGCCGTACGGCTCGCCCTGGGAGCCGCCGCCCTGACCGGGGCGCTGGTCGCCTCGGTGGTACCGGCCAACGCCGACGTGCTCAAGGAGATCAACAGCGGCTCCGGCAGCTGCCCGGCCAACTGGGTCTGCCTGTGGAGCGACAACGACTTCGTCCGGGGCAACCCCAAGGGCGGCACCGACTACGGGTCCGTGGGCTCGAACCAGAACACCCCGGACCTGGGGAAGATCGTCTTCGAGAGCAAGCTCTTCCGCTGGAAGGGGATGCAGGACGAGGCCTCCTCGGTGGTGAACAACACCGGGAGCAGCATCTGCTTCTACGAGCACAACAACTACGGCGGCGCCGAGTTCAGGATCGGGCCCCGGGAGAAGTGGGCCTCGGTGCCGGGCTGGATCAACGACAGGATCAGCTCCTTCAAGTACTGCTGACCATCCACATCCCCCCTGACCCGTAGAAGAGGTACACCGTGTTCTCGAAGACCAGGCTCACCAAGTTCGGACTGTCCGCCGCCCTGACGGCCGGACTGGTCCTCACCCTCTCCACCTCCGCCAACGCCGCGAGCGTCTACGACATCAGCCACGGCGAGGGCTCCTGCCCCAGCGGCTACGTCTGCCTCTGGCCGGAGGCCAACTTCATCGCGCACCACTTCGCCCTGGAGTCCAAGTACAGCGCGTTCGGCTCGAACCAGAACGTCAGCGACATGGGCAAGCTGGGCCGCGGCGAGGCCGGCGACAAGGGCATGCAGGACGTCACCTCCTCGGTCGTCAACAAGACCGGGAGCAGCATCTGCTTCTACGAACACAACAACTACGGCGGCGCCGAGTTCAAGATCGGCCCGCACGAGCAGTGGCCGTACCTGCCGGGCTGGATCAACGACAGGATCAGCTCGTTCAAGTACTGCTGACGCGCCGCTGACGCGAGGTCAGGCCGCCCCGCCGCAGGAGGTGCGCACCTTCAGGCTGGGCAGCAACTCGATGTGGTGGGCGGGGAGTTCCGGCTCCCCGCCCAGCCGTCGGAGCAGCAGCGAGAGGGCGGTGGCGCCGACCGCCTGCTTGGGCGGGGCGACGGCGGTGAGCGGGGGCGCGGCCAGGGCGGCGAAGACGTCGTCGTAGGAGATCAGGGCGACGTCGCCGGGCACGTCCAGGCCCAGCGAGCGGAGTACGGGCGGGAGTTGGATGGCGTCCTGGTCGTTGTGGACCAGCACCGCGCGGGTGCCCTTGCGGGCGGCGGCGGCGATCTTCTCGGCGACCAGGGCCGGGTCGGCGGGGCCACCGCCGGGGCGGTGCAGGTCGATCACCGGGTGGGTGGTGAGGCCGAGCAGCTCGGCGCCCTCGGTGTAGCCGGTGCGGACCTGGTGGGCGGTCCAGGTGTCCTCGCGGGCGGCCAGCAGGACGGAGCTGTGGCCGAGGGCGGCGAGGTGACGCAGCGCCAGCAGGGCGCCGTGGCGGTGGTCGGAGACCACCGAGTCGAGTTCGGCACCGGGGCTCTCGGGGGCCGCGCGGCGTTCGACCAGGACGGCGGGGACCGGGAGGTCGCCGAGCCAGGCGGAGTCCTCGGCCCGGCCGCCGGGCTGCCAGTTGGGGGTGAGCAGCAGGCCGTCCACGCCGGAGTCGAGCAGGCGGGCGGCCTGCTCCTGGTCGTCGCGGGCCTCGTAGGGGGCGATGCCGAGCACCAGCCGGGCACCGGCCGTCGCGGCGGCGGCCCGGGCGCCGGCGATCACCTCGTCGAAGTAGGAGCCGACGGTGGGCACCAGCATGCCGATCACCCGCTCCCCGGCGGGGACGGGCGCGGCCGGGTCGGCGGCGGCGAGCGAGACGGAGCCGTGCGAGCGGTTGAGGCGGCCGCTCTCGGCGAGGGCGGCGACGTCGCGGCGGACGGTCACGGCTGGGATGCCGAGCCGGGTGGCCAGGTCCGCCACCCGGACCGTGCCGAGCTCGCGGACCGCCTCGGTGATGCGGGTCCGCCGTTCGTCGGCCGAGATGGTCATGGGCTTCCTTCTCCAGGTCTGCGGGCAGCGCTCTGTGGACAGCGCTCTGCGGTCTGCGGGTGCACGGGTCTGTCGCGACCGCCTGATCACTTTGTATCATTCGATCGCCGTTTGATCTAACGGTCTGCAGTGATCCGTTCACCGCTCAAGGAGTCAACCCCACTCATGCTCCTGCCTCGCATAGCCCTCACCCTCCTCGCGGTCACCGCCGCCGTCCTCCCCGCTCCGGCGGCCGAGGCCGCCGCGGGCGTCCACTACCTCGACTGCTCCGCGGCCACCAACGGTACCGGCACCGCCGCCAGCCCCTGGAACAACCTGGCCGCCGCCAACGCCCACCTGTTCGGCCCGGGCGACCAGCTCCTCCTCAAGCGCGGCGCCACCTGCCTGGGCACCCTCAGGCCCCAGGGCTCCGGCGCGCCCGGCTCCCCCGTCACGCTGGCCGGCTACGGCACCTCCACCTCCCGCCCGGTGGTCCAGGGTGACGCGGCGTCGGCCGAGAAGGCCGCCGTCCACCTCTACAACGTCGAGCAGTGGGAGCTGCGCGAGCTGGAGATCACCTTCCCCGACACCTCCGCCACCAAGCGCGAGCGCAACGGCCTGCTGGTGGAGATCGCCGACCTGCCCGACGGCGTCGGCACCCACTACCTGGCCGACGACCTCTACGTCCACGACGTCAACGGCGACGCCACCAAGTGGTCCAACGGCATCCAGTTCCGGGTCTCCGGCCTGACCACGCCCACCAACTTCGACGACGTGCTGGTGCGGAACTCCCGGATCTCCCGGGTCGACCGCGAGGGCCTGACCAACCGTTCGACCTGGATGTGCCGCCCCTCCTACGGCACCGGCGACGGCTGCGGCACCACCGTCAACTGGCGGGCCTCCACCCGGATCGTCTTCCGCGGCAACACCATCAGCGACACCGGCGGCGACGGCATCGTGGTCCGCGCCGCCGACCACGCGCTGGTCGAGCACAACCTCGCCTACGACATCGCGATGCGCCCGATGGGCTCCAACGCGGGCATCTGGACGATCAACTCCGACGCCACCACCATCCAGTTCAACGAGGTGCACCACGTCCGCCGGCTCGCCGACAACAACGACGGGATGGCCTTCGACTCCGACTACGGCAACAACGACGCCCTCTTCCAGTACAACTACAGCCACCACAACGAGGGCGGCTTCCTGCTCTTCTGCGGCGCCTGCGGAGCGGGCTCCAGCTCCACCGGCACCGTGGTCCGGTACAACCTGAGCGTGGACGACCGCAGCCGCTGGCTCTACGCGGTGGGCGAGAAGAACGCCCGGATCCACCAGAACACCGCCTACCTGCCGGCCGGTTCGACCGCCGCGATCATCCAGGACGGCTCCGGGTCGACCCTCACCCGGCTGACGGACAACGTCTTCCAGAACCTCGGCACCGGCGGCTTCACCAACTACACCGCCGCCGACTACACCTGGCAGGCCAACACCTTCCACGGCAACCACCCGGCCAACGAGCCCGCCGACCCGGAGAAGTCCACCGCCGACCCGCTCTTCGCCAACCCCGGCGGCACCGCCCCCGGGGACTACCGGCTGACCGCCAACTCCCCGGCCCTGCGCACCGGTTCGCCGATCGCCGACAACGGCGGGCGGGACTACTTCGGCACCGCCGTCCCCACCGTCTGCCGCCCGGACCGGGGCTTCGCCCAGCTCTCCGCCTTCGACGACTCCGCCTGTACCCCGCCCACGCCGGTCAACGCCGTCCGCAACCCCGGCTTCGAGGACGCCATCCTCTCCCCCTGGACGTCCTACGGCGGCGTCACCCTCGACACCGCGAACGCCCGCACCGGCGCCCGCGCCGTCCGGGTCGGCCCGGCCCAGGCCGCCGCCGAACAGGTCGTCACCCTGGCCCCGAACACCACCTACCGCCTCTCCGGCTGGGGCAAGGTCTCCGCGGCCGGCACCGAACTCTCCCTCGGCGTCAAGCAGTACGACCCCGCCGGCTCCACCACCCGCGCCGCCTTCACCGGCACCACCTACACCCAGGGCACCACCACCTTCACCACCGGCCCGTCCGCCACCAGCGCCCGGATCTACTGCTACGCCCGCAGCGGCACCGGCTACGCCTGGTGCGACGACGTCACGGTCGTCCCCGTCTAAGGGCTGTCGGCCGGCCGGGTCAGATCCGCCAGGACCTGATCCGGTCGGCCGCGGCGAAGATGTCGGCGCGGGATTCGGCGACGTCGCGGGCGAGTTCGACCAGGGCGCCGTAGGGCGGGTCGATGCCCTCCTCGGCGGCGTGCATGTAGGCGGCGGTGGTGATGCAGGCGTAGAGGTTGTTGCGCACCGGCAGCGGGCGCAGCTGCACGATGGTGTGCATCAGGGCGGCCGCCCGCCAGGCCGGGTCGGGGTCGTGGCCGAGCTGGGCGGTGTTGACCCGGTGGCGGGCCACCGCGGCCTGGAGCGCCGAGTAGTCACTGACCGTCAGGTCCTCGGGGTAGGCCTGCTCCTGGACGTCGAGCAGCCAGCGGATGTCGACGAGCAGTACGGTCCTCACGCCACCGGGCTCCCCGAGGTCGAGGCCGGGGCGTCCTCTGGGAAGGCCTCGTCGAACTCCTCGACGTGCTCGTTCCAGAGCTCCACCGCGCGGTTCACGAAGACCCGGCGCTGCTGCTCCCGGACGCTCAGGTCGTGCACGTACGCCTTTACGCTCTTGCCGTCGGCGGCCGCCGCCTCGCGGATGGCGGCGAGTTCGTGCTCCGTGTACTCGATGTTGAGCGCAGGCATGGCCCCGATGGTACCGAAGGGGTACCGGCGGCCGACAGGCCTCCGGTACCCCTTCGGTGGCTACCCTTCGGTCACACCGGGTCGACGGTGCGCAGCCCCCGCTCGTCCAGCTCCAGCCAGCGGGTGACGCCGAGTCCGCGCAGGAACGGCACGTCGTGGCCGGCGACCACGAGCGCCCCCTGGTACCCCGAGAGCGCCTGGGTGAGCTGACGCACGCTCGCCAGGTCGAGGTTGTTGGTCGGCTCGTCGAGCAGCAGCAGCTGCGGCGGCGGGTCGGCCAGCAGCAGGGCGGCCAGGGTGGCCCGGAAGCGCTCGCCGCCGGAGAGCGTCCCGGCCGGCTGCTCGGCCCGGGCGCCGCGGAACCGGAACCGGGCCAGCCGGGCCCGGACGGCGTTGTCCCCCGCCCCCGGGGCGAAGGCCTTGACGTTGGCCACCACCGAGAGCGAGTCGTCCAGCAGGTCGAGCCGCTGCGGCAGGTGACGGACCGGCACCGGCGTGTCCAACAGGCCCTCCACGAACGGGACTTCACCCGCGATGGTGCGCAGCAGGGTGGACTTGCCGGCCCCGTTGGCCCCGAGCAGGGCGATCCGCTCGGGGCCGCGCAGCTCCAGCGAGACCGGCCCGGCCGGCCCGCGGCCGAGCCGCACCCGGTCCAGGCTGAGCACCGTCCGCCCGGCCGGGACGGCCGTGCGGGGCAGGTCGATCCTGATCTCGGCGTCGTCCCGGACGGCCTCCTCGGCCACCGTCAGCCGCTCCTTGGCCTCGGCCAGCTTCTCGGTGTGCAGGCCGGTCACCCGGCCTGCGGTCACCTCGGCCTTGCGCTTGAGCGCCCCTCGGATGATCTTCGGGTCGTTCCGCTCGAAGCTCTTCTTCCGCCCGTAGCTGGCACTGTGGTCCAGCCTGGTCCGGGCCTCGATCAGGTCCCGTTTCTGCCGCTGGACGTCGGCCTCGGCCACCCGCACCAGCCGCTCCGCGGTCTCCTGCTGGGCGGCCACCGTCCGCTCGTAGTCGGCGAAGTTGCCGCCGTACCAGCTGACCGAGCCGTCCCGCAGGTCGGCGATCTGGTCCACGTACCGCAGCAGCTCGCGGTCGTGGCTGACCACCACCAGCACCCCGTGCCAGTGCTCCACCGCCTGGTACAGCAGTGAACGGGCGCGCCGGTCGAGGTTGTTGGTGGGTTCGTCGAGCAGCAGCACGTCCGGGCGGCGGAGCAGCAGCGCGGCCAGGTGCAGCAGCACCGCCTCGCCGCCGGAGAGCCCGCCGACGGTGCGGTCCAGGTCGAGCCGGCCGAGGCCGAGCCCGGCGAGGGTCGCGTGGGCGCGCTCCTCGACGTCCCAGTCGTCGCCGACGGCGGTGAAGTGGCGCTCCTCGACGGAGCCCGCCTCGATCGCGTGCAGCGCCTCGCGGGTCTGCCTGATGCCCAGGGCCTGGTCCACCCGCTGGGTGGTGTCCAGGGTCAAGTCCTGTGGCAGGTAGCCGAGTTCGCCACCGATCCGGACGGAGCCGGCGGTCGGGGCGAGCTCGCCCGCGAGCAGCTTCAGCAGGGTGGACTTGCCAGCCCCGTTCAGGCCGATCAGCCCGGTGCGGCCGGGGCCGACCACGAGCTGGAAGTCGTGCAGCACGCTGCGGCCGTCGGGCCACTCGAAGGAGAGGTCGGTGCAGCGGATGGAAACGGTGGTGGGTTGCGCCATGGTTGGCCTCCCGGTGGTCGCCGTGGTGGATGGGCACACGGGAGACACCGATACGGGCACACGGCAGGGAGGGCACAGCACTCCGCTGAGGTCGCGCACGCGCACCGCCGGAGGTGATGTCATCACGTCATCACGGCGGGAACGGTGTCTCAGGACCTCAGTAGTGCAACGGCCTTCTCCAGTCTTGGGATTGCTTGCGAGCCGTCGACCACGGTAGGGGCGGCCCGGCGGGGGCCGCAACGGATTATTCGGAGGCCGCCGCCGGGCCCCGTAAAATCGGCCGCATCATGAGTGCCACTCTCGTAGTCAAGGACCTGAGCGCCGGCCACGGCGACCGCATCCTCTTCTCCGGCCTGGACCTGGTCGTCGCCCCGGGCGACGTGATCGGGCTGGTCGGGGTCAACGGTGCGGGCAAGTCGACCCTGCTCACACTGCTGGCCGGGCTGACCACCCCGGAGGGCGGCTCGCTCAAGCTGAGCCCGCCCACCGCCAACGTCGGCCACCTCCCGCAGGAGCCGGAGCGCCGGGAGGGCGAGTCGGTCCGCGACTTCCTGGCCCGCCGCACCGGCGTGGCCGCCGCCCAGGCCGCGCTGGACGAGGCCACCGAGGGCCTGGTCGAGGGCCGCCCCGGCTCCGACGACGCCTACGCCACCAGCCTGGACCGCTGGCTGGACCTGGGCGGCGCGGACCTGGAGGAGCGGGCCGAGGAGGTGGCCGGCTCGCTCGGCCTCACGGTCAGCCTCGACCTGCCGATGACCGCGCTCTCCGGCGGCCAGGCCGCCCGGGCCGGCCTGGCCTCGCTGCTGCTCTCCCGCTACGACGTCTTCCTGCTCGACGAGCCCACCAACGACCTGGACCTGGACGGCCTGGAGCGGCTGGAGAACTTCGTCAAGGGCCTGCGGGCCGGCACCGTGGTGATCAGCCACGACCGCGAGTTCCTCGCCCGCACCGTGACCCGGATCCTGGAGCTGGACCTCGCCCAGCAGCAGGTCAACCACTTCGGCGGCGGCTACGAGGCCTACCTGGAGGAGCGGGCGGTGGCCCGCCGGCACGCCCGCGAGGAGTTCGAGGAGTACTCCGACACCAAGGCCGGGCTGGAGGCCCGGGCCCGGATGCAGCGCGGCTGGATGGAGAACGGCGTCCGCAACGCCCGCCGGAAGTCGAACGACAACGACAAGATCGGGCGCGCGATGCGCACCGAGTCCACCGAGAAGCAGGCCGCCAAGGCCCGCCAGACCCAGCGCATGATCGACCGTTTGGAGGTGGTCGACGAGCCCCGCAAGGAGTGGGAGCTGCGGATGGAGATCGCCTCCGCCCCGCGCTCCGGCTCGGTGGTGGCCACCCTGCGCGGCGCCAAGGTCTCGCGCGGCGAGTTCTCCTTCGGCCCGGTCGACCTCCAGATCGACTGGGCGGACCGGGTCGCCATCACCGGCGCCAACGGCGCGGGCAAGTCCACCCTGCTGGCGGCCCTGCTCGGACGGCTCGAACTCACCGAAGGCAGCGCGGTGTTGGGCTCCGGCGTGCTGGTCGGCGAGGTGGACCAGGCGCGTGGCCTGTTCTTCGGCGACGAGCCGCTGCTGGACGCCTTCCAGGCCGCCGCTCCGGACGCCAACCCGGAGGACGTCCGCACCCTGCTGGCCAAGTTCGGCCTCAAGGCGGCCCACGTCCTGCGCCCGGCCGACACCCTCTCACCCGGCGAACGGACCCGCGCCGCCCTCGCCCTGCTCCAGGGCCGGGGCGTCAACCTCCTGGTCCTGGACGAGCCCACCAACCACCTGGACCTCCCCGCGATCGAGCAGCTGGAGGCGGCCCTCGCCTCCTACACCGGCACCCTGCTGCTGGTCACCCACGACCGCCGGATGCTCGACGCCGTCACGGTCAACCGCCGCCTCCAGGTCGCCGACGGGCGCGTCACGGAACTCTGACCCACGACGCCGCCTTGCCCGGCCCGGGCTCCCCCATCCGCTAACTCCCCCAGGAAGTAAGGGGTTTGGGATTCCCGGGCCGGGCAAAGCGCTGTCCATGAGACAGACAACCTCGATCGTCTCCGTGGTGGCGCACGCCTGCGCCGCCGTCCTGGTCATCTGGATCCTGCTGGACCTCCTCGGCGCCAACGCCGGCAACACGGTGGTCAACTGGTTCCACCACGCCGCCGACTGGCTGGCCACCTGGTCCCGGGGCCTGTTCACCGTCTCCGACCACACCGGGCAGACCCTGCTCGACTACGGCATCCCGGCCGTCGTCTATGTCGTCATCGGCAACCTGATCACACGCCGCCGCGCCGCCGGCTGAACGTCGGCCGTCGGCTAACGGACGCGGCGCAGGCGCAGCAGGTTGTCCGTGCGGGTGCCCGGGGTGCCGTCCGGGGACGGGAAGTCGCGGTGCTCCAGCTGGTTGCGCTCCACCACCCACGCACCGTCCGGGAGTTGGAGGGATCCGAGCACCTCGTCAGTGGTCGGGAAAACCATTCCCGGGTGCGCGTCGGGTGCCCAGGAGGGGTGACCGTAGTGGCCGACGATCAGCAGCGTGCCGCCCACGGCCACCGCCTTGGCGGCCGAGCGCAGGATGCCGTCGCGGTCCAGCTCGACGTCGTCGGGCGAGTGCAGGAAGTGCGCGGAGACCAGCTCGTACTCACCGGACGGGAACGACACCCCGAAGTCGTGCCGCTGCCAGTCGATCCGGGCCGCGACCTCCTCCCCGGCCTCGGCCGCGTGCGCGACGGCCCGCTCCAGCGCCACCTTGGACACGTCCGTCGCGGTCACCGTCCACCCGCGGCGGGCCAGCCAGAGCGCGTCCGCGCCCTCCCCGCACCCCAGGTCCAGCGCCCGGCCGGGCGCCAGCCCGTCCGCCTCGCGGACCAGGGTCGGATTCGGGTTCCCGCTCCAGATCCGCTCGCTCTGGCTGTAGCGGCCGTCCCAGAACTCCTCCACCACCGCCCTGCCCTGCCCGTGTCCGTCGCCGCCGTGCCGGTGTCCGTGGTTGCCCATGTCCGCTGCTCTCGCTCTCGTTCCGAAGGACCGTCGGGCCGCCAAGGCCCGTCCCACGTCACCGAGCCTGCACCCGGGCCCGCGCGATTGACAAAGAACCTTGCCGAAGCAGCAAATGGGAGGATGGACTTCGAACCCGTGCTGACCGCCGTGGGCCCGCGCCTGCGGGCGCTGCGCCAGGCCCGCGACCTGACCCTGAGCCAGCTCGGCGAGACCACCGGGATCTCGGTGAGCACCCTCTCCCGCCTGGAGTCCGGCCAGCGCAAGCCCACCCTGGAGCTGCTGCTGCCACTGGCCCAGGCGTACGGGGTGCCGCTGGACGAGCTGGTCGGCGCCCCCGCCACCGGCGACCCGCGGATCCACGCCCGCCCGTTCACCCGGCACGGCCGCACCTTCATCCCGCTGACCAGGAATCTGGGCGGGATGCACGCCTACAAGATGGTCATCCCACCGGACCACACGCCTCCCGGGACCCCGGTCGAGCAGGGCACCCACGAGGGCTACGAGTGGCTCTACGTGCTCTCCGGCCGGCTCCGGCTGCACCTCGGCGAGCACGACCTCGTCCTGAAGGCGGGCGAGGCCGCCGAGTTCGACACCCGCACCCCGCACGCCTTCGCCAACGCGGGCGAGCGGCCGGTGGAGTTCCTCAGTCTGTTCGGCTCCCAGGGCGAACGGATGCACGTCCGGGCCCGCCCCAGCCAGGGCACCGGCCGCACCGACTGAACCGCAGCGACTGAACCACTGTGGTCCAGACCTTCCCCCGACACCCCGTCATGTGCTGTGCTGTGCGCCATGGTTGACAGCACCGTACCGGCGGCCACCCACCCCACCGTGCCGCTCCACCCCATGACCGTGCCCGCCCACGAGGCGGCCGGCCGCGCCGAGGCCTTCCACGACGTGATGGACCAGCGCCGCACCGTCCGCGACTACTCGACCCGGCCGATCCCCGAGGAGGTGATCGACTGGGCCGTCCGCACCGCCTCCACCGCGCCCAGCGGCGCGCACGTCCAGCCCTGGCGGTTCGTCGTGATCACCGACCCCGAGCGCAAGCGGCGCCTGCGCGAGGCCGCCGAGGCCGAGGAGCGCGAGTTCTACGACCACCGCGCCTCCGAGGAGTGGCTCGCCGCGCTGGCCCCGATCGGCACCGACTGGAACAAGCCCTTCCTGGAGGACGCCCCGGCCGTGATCGTGGTCTTCGAGGTCCACAAGGGCCCCGACTCGCCCCGGCCCTACTACACCAAGGAGTCGGTCGGGATCGCCGTCGGCTTCCTGCTCGCCGCCCTCCACCAGGCCGGGCTGGCCACCCTGACCCACACCCCGAGCCCGATGAAGTTCCTCAACGAGGTCTGCGACCGCCCTCAGGAGGAGCGCGCCGCCTACGTCATCCCGGTCGGCTACCCGGCCGAAGGGGCCCGGGTGCCCGACCTCCACCGCAAGGCACTCGACGAGGTCCTGGTCCGACTCTGACAGTCCGTCCGGAATCCTGAGAACGGAGTCCGTTCAGCGAGAAACCCCCTGGTCGGGGGCGGTAAAGGGAAGGCATAATCCGCGCATGAGCGAGACCACCCACGAAGCCGCCCCCACCACCTCCCCCCTCACCTCCGGCCGCCCGCCGGAGCTGATCGCCCTCCCCGACGGCGTCCACCTGCGCCGCCGCACCCTCGCGGACTCGGACCGTCTCAACGAGGCCACCGTGGCCAACCTCGACCACCTGCGCCCCTGGATGGAGTGGGCCGTCTCGGCCCCCACCCCCGCGCACACCCGCGAGCTCGCCCTGGCCGGCATCACCGCCTGGGAGGACGGCACCGACTTCATGTACCTGGCCGGCCTCGACGAGGACCCGGGCAGCGTGGTCGGCGCCTTCGGCCTGCACGGCCGGATCGGCCCCGGCGCCCTAGAGATCGGCTACTGGGTCTCCGCCGCCCACGCCGGCCGCCGCATCGCCACCAACGCCGCCGCCGCCCTCACCGAGGCCGCCCTCACCCTCCCGGGCATCACCCGCGTCGAGATCCGCTGCGACGAGGCCAACCACCCCTCCGCCGCCATCCCCCGCCGCCTCGGCTACCGCCTCGACCGCACCGTCGACTACACCCCCACCGCCCCGGCCGAAACCGGCCGCAAGCTCGTCTGGGTCAAGGAATCCTGAACCCCCGTCAGGTGGGGGCGGCGCACCGCCCCCACCTACGACGGATGGGGCACGCACGGATCCTGCCGATCCCCTCTTCACGGAAGCCGCACAAGAGTAGGCTCCAGCTGCCGGCCAGTCACATGCCGTCGGCACATCCCGCTCTTCTCAGGCCACTCCCATGTCCGGAGGTGGCCCGGCTCCCCGGGGGGACCCAACAGTGCACGACATGCTCAAAGGCGCCAACGTCAGCCTGAGCGCCCTGACGACCGAACTCGACTCGTTCATCGTGAGCCTCGGTTGGAGCAGCCCCACCGGCGAGGGTGACGCCGACGTGTCCGTCCTGCTCCTCACGCCGGAGGGCAAGGTCCGGAGCAACGCCGACTTCTTCTTCTACAACAACCCGGCCGCTCCGGACGGCAGCGTCCAGCTGCTCGGCCAGCACCTGACGGAGGGCGGCACCGAGGACCGCATCCAGCTCGACCTCTCCGTGCTGCCGGAGGAGATCGACCGGATCGTGATCGCGGCGAGCCGTCACCAGCGGGCCGCGTTCGGCCAGTTGGAGGAGCTGCGGCTGGGTCTCGCCGACGCCTCCGGCGAGCAGCTGCTCGGCTTCGCGATCGAGGACGCCGACACCGAGAGCGCCTTCGTCTTCGGCGAGATCTACCGCCGGGCCGGGGAGTGGAAGTTCCGCGCGGTCGGCCAGGGCTACGACACCGGCCTGGCCGGCCTGGCGACCGACTTCGGCATCGACATCGACGAGGACGACAGCGCGGCCGAGGAACTGCCGCCGGTGCCGCTCGACGATCCGGCAGCCACCCCTGCGGCTCCCCCCGCCGAGGAGCTCTCCGCAGCGACAACGGAACCGGCACCGGCACCGGCACCGGACCCGGCTGCCAAGCGGCTGCGCACCGCCCGCAAGAAGGTGACGCTGCCCAAGGAGACCAAGAAGTCGCTGGCCGAGAACGACCCTGGCACGCGGCCCGGCTCTTCCCGGCCAGCTCGCTCAAGAACGACCACGAGCGCGAGGTCCGGGCCACCTCGGTCCTGCTCTCCGTCATGGCCCAGGTGCCCGAGTTCGGCCGTCGGCTGACGGCCGCCTTCGGCGCCCCGGCGGGGCGGATGGAGACCTTCGCCGAGGTCCAACTCCCGCACGGCGAGACCCCCAAGCGTCCCGACGGCGTGATCCGGGTCGAGCGCGCCGGGCGGCTGTGGACGGCCCTGGTCGAGTGCAAGACCAACGGCAACCCCCTGAAGACCGATCAGGTCCAGGACTACATGGACATCGCGGCCCGCCGGGCCTACGAGGCCGTGATCACCATCTCCAACGACGTGGCCCTGGAGGGCCGCCCGCTGGTCGACGTGAAGATAGACCGCCGCCGCAAGCACAAGGTCGGGCTCTGGCACCTCTCCTGGGCCGAGGTCACGCACCAGGCGAAGATGCTGATCCGCCACGAGGGCGTCAAGGACCAGGCACACGCCTGGCTGCTCCAGGAGCTCCTGCACTACCTCCAGCACGAGAACTCGGGCTGCCACGGCTTCCAGAACATGGGCCCCGCCTGGGTGCCGGTGCGCAAGGAGATCGAGGCCGACCTGCTCTCCCCCGGCGATCCGCGGGCCGTCCAGGTCGTCGAGAGCTGGGAGCGCCTCACCCGCCAGGTCTGCCTCGAGCTCGGCGGCGAACTCGGCGTCCGGGTCCTCCCGGTGATCAAGCGGGCCCGCCGCGACGAGGACGCGCTCAGCCGCCTCACCGCCTCCGCCGACCGGCTGACCGAGGAGGGCCGGCTGGCCGCCGAGATCCGGATCGACGGCGCTCCCGGAGCCCTGTCGATCTCGGCCGACCTGCGGGCCGGCAAGCTGCGCACCTCGATCGAGATCCCCGCCCCGGACCAGGGCTACCCGCTGAGCTGGGCCAAGCGCCTGGTCAAGCAACTCTCCGACGCCCCGGCCGACCTGCACGTCGAAACCCTCACCGACGGCACCACCCAGGGCCCGCGCGGCACCCTGGAACGCCTGCGCCCCGAGCCCGGCGACCTCCTCCCGAAGGACGGCTCCCGCCCGACCGGCTTCCGCCTCTCCCTGGTCAAGAGCGTCGGCAACACCCGCGGCAACGCCGAGTCCGGCTTCATCCGCAGCGTGGACACGGCCGTCGAGAAGTTCCACTCCACCGTCGTCGCGGCCCTGGACAGCCGTCCGAGCCGCTGATCCCCGTCCCGGGGCCGTGCGTGGGCGTGGCCCCGGGACGTGGGTGTCATCGGGCTCAGACGGTGCCGGAGTCCTTGATGACGATCTTCTTGGAGGTGCGGCCGGACTGGCTGCCGAAGCCCTCGATGGCCTTGACGACGTCCATGCCCTCGACGACCTCGCCGAAGACGACGTGCTTGTTGTCGAGCCAGTCGGTCACGATGGTGGTGACGAAGAACTGCGAGCCGTTGGTGTTCTTGCCGGCGTTGGCCATCGAGAGCAGGCCCGGGCGGTCGTGCTTCTTGGTGAAGTTCTCGTCCGCGAACTTCTCGCCGTAGATGCTCTTGCCACCGGTGCCGTCGCCGCGGGTGAAGTCGCCACCCTGGAGCATGAAGGCCGGGATGACCCGGTGGAAGGTGGACTCCTTGTAGCCGAAGCCGTGCTGACCGGTCGCCAGCTCGCGGAAGTTCTGCGCGGTCTTCGGGACGACGTCGTCGTACAGCTTGAAGACGATGCGGCCAAGGTCCTCACCGTCGGCGGTGACGTCGAAGTAGACGTTCTCGCTCATTGCTCTGCTCCTCGTGATGTGGATGTTGTTCCCCCGAGAGCATATGAGAGAACCGGCCCACTACGGGCCACCGACCGCATCCAAGGCCTCGGACCATGGCAGGTCCGGCCCGGCGGTGAGGATCCGGGCGCCGGCCGAGTGGAGGGTGGCGAGGCTGCGGGGGTACTGGGGGTGGGCGGCCAGGGCGGCGTTCACGCAGGGGAGGACGGTGACCGGGATGCCCTTGCCGAGGGCTTCGGCGGTGTAGCCGACGACCCAGGAGGAAGTGAGGCCGAGGGCGAGGGAGTTGAGGGAGTTGAAGGTGGCCGGGCCGAACAGGACGGCGTCGGGCGGGGGCAGCAGGTCGGGTTCGCCGGGGCGGCGGTAGCGGGCCTTGACCAGGTGGCCGGTGAGCTCGGTGAGGGCCGGGATCTCGGGCTGGAGCCAGTCGGCGGCGGTCGGGGTGAGGCCGAGGCACACGTCCCAGCCGCGGGCCTGGGCCTGCTCGATGACGGAGCGTACGCCGAGCACGGGGAAGGCCGCGGTGCCGAAGAGGTAGAGGACGCGTGGGGGCATGCGCCCATGCAAGCGCGCGGGGAGGGACGGGAGCAAGCAGGGCCCGGCACTCCGCGCGGACGGCGGAGCACCGGGCCCTGAGGGTGGGTCAGTAGCGGGAGCCGACCGGAGCCGGGAGGGCGTCGAGCTCGGCGAGGTTCTCGGCGGTGAGCGCGAGGTCGGCCGAACCGGCGTTGTCGGCCAGGTACTTGGGGGTCTTGGTGCCGGGGATGGGGATGACCAGGCGGCCCTGGGCGACCACCCAGGCGAGCGCGACCTGGGCCGGGGTGGCGCCGTGTCCGTCGGCGATCCGGCGGACGGTGTCCACCAGGGCCTGGTTGGCGGCCAGCGCGTCCGGCTGGAAGCGCGGGAGGGTGGAGCGCCAGTCGTCGGCCGGGAGGTCGGTGCTGGAGCCGAAACGGCCGGCCAGGAAGCCGCGGCCGAGCGGGGAGAACGGGAGGAAGGCGATGCCGTTGGCCTCGGTGTGCGGGAGCACCTCGGCCAGCGCGTCCCTGGTCCAGAGCGAGAGCTCGGACTGCACGGAGCTGACCGGGTGGACGGCCTGGGCGCGCTGGATCTGCTCCACCGTCACCTCGGAGAGCCCGAGCCGCCGCACCTTGCCGGCCGCGACCTGCTCGGCCATCGCGCCCCAGGTCTCCTCGACCGGGACGGCCGGGTCGACCCGGTGCAGCTGGTAGAGGTCGACGTACTCGGTGCCGAGGCGGCGCAGGCTCTCGTCGATCGAGGCGCGGACGTGCTCCGGGCGTCCGTCGGTGCCGACCCGGGCCCCGCCGAGGCCGGCCACCAGGCCGACCTTGGTGGCCAGCACGGCGCGCTCGCGGTACGCCCCCGCCAGGCCCTTGCCGACCAACTCCTCGTTGTCGAACGGCCCGTAGACGTCCGCCGTGTCGATCAGGGTCACGCCCAGGTCGAGCGCCTCGCGCAGCACCCGCACCGAGGTGGCGTCGTCCCGTCCGTTCGGATCGTACGCCCAGGTCATGCCCATGCACCCGAGCCCGATCACGCCGACCTCGGGGCCCCCGGCTCCCAGCGTGGTGTTGCGCATGCTTCGTCTCTCCTCCGGTGTGGCCGATCGTGCGTCGGCCCACCCTGCCCCTTGGAGTGCACTCCAGGTCAAGCCCCGTGCGTCAGGTTCGTCAGTACGCACACCCACCGTGCATATTCACGTGCTCCCGCGCGCCCCCGCCCGTTAGGATGCGCCGACCGTCCGGGCGTAGCGCAGTGGCAGGCGCACTGTCTCGGCAGGACAGGGGACGTCGGTTCGAATCCGACCCCCGGGCGGCCCGGACGGCCCCGTAGCGCAGAGGCAGACGCGCCCTCATGCAATGAGGGATCACGTCGGTTCGAATCCGACCGGGGCCGGCCGGGACTCACGAGGGGCGGGAGAGCAGTGCCGCAGGACGAACCGACGGAGCAGGAGCTGGCCGCCTTCGAGCGGACCCTCGGACAGTTGCGCCGCCTCCCGGTGGACCACCCGCTGCGGCTGCGCGCCGAGCGCAACAGCGACTCGTTCGTCCGGGACAGCCGCAAGCAGCGCCGCAAGGGCCGCAGCGCGGCCGACTCCGCGCTGGTCTCCACCACCGCCACCGGCGGTCTGACCCGCCGTGAGGACGCGCCGCTGCCGGAGCGGGCGGGCGCCCCCGCCGGGCGGCTGCACCGGGCCCGGCACTGCTACGTCTGCAAGCGCGCCTACCGGCAGCTGGACGGCTTCTACCACCTGCTCTGCCCGGACTGCGCCGCCGACAACACCGCCTTCCGCGCCCTGGCCACCGACCTGCGCGGGCGGCGGGCGCTGGTCACCGGCGGCCGGGTGAAGATCGGCTTCCAGCTGGCCCTGATGCTGCTGCGGGACGGCGTCGAACTGACCGTCACCAGCCGCTTCCCGCACGACACGCTGCGCCGCTTCCGGGCCGCCGAGGGCAGCGCGCGCTGGCTCGGCCGGCTCTCGGTGGTCGGCATCGACCTGCGCGACCCACGCCAAGTGCTGGGCCTGTGCGAGGAGTTGCGCCGGGACGGGCGTCCGCTGGACATCCTGGTCAACAACGCCGCCCAGACCCTGCGCCGTCCGCCCGAGGCGTACGCACTGCTGGCCGCCGGGGAGGCCGAGGCACTGCCGCCCGGGTCGCCGGTGTGGCACGCGCCCGGTTTCCGGCCGATGCCGGCGCTGACCGCCGCCTGGCCGGCCGCCGAGCTGGTGGCGGGCCCGTCGGCGGGTGTGGTGCTGCCCGAGGCGGACGAGGCCGGGCTGCTGCCGGACACCGCGCCCGCCAACTCCTGGTCGGCCCGGCTCGGCGAGCTGGACCCGGCCGAGGTGCTGGAGACCCAGCTGGTCAACTCCCTCGCCCCCGCACTGCTCTGCGACCGGCTGCTGCCGCTGCTGCTCGCCTCGCCGCACCCGCGCCGGTACGTGGTCAACGTCACCGCCGTGGAGGGCCGCTTCGAGGTCCGCAACAAGACCGGCGGCCACCCGCACACCAACATGGCCAAGGCCGCGCTCAACATGCTCACCCGCACCAGCGCGGCCGAACTCGCCGGGCGGGGCGTGCACATGTGCGCGGTGGACACCGGCTGGATCACCGACGAGAACCCGGCCCCGAAGAAGGCCCGGATGGCCGGGCACGGCTTCCGCACCCCGCTGGACGTGGTGGACGGCGCGGCCCGGGTCTACCACCCGATCGTCCGCGGCGAGGCCGGCGAGCCGTACTCCGGCGTCTTCCTCAAGGACTACCGGGAGGCGGCGTGGTGACGACGGGTCAGGGGCCCGACCTGGCCCCGCTGCTGGGCTGGCTGCGCGCCGGGCGGGCCGCCGAGGAGCGGATCGACTTCCCGGTCGGGACCGCCCTGCCGGACGGCCGGCTCGACCTCTGCAAGCAGCAACTCGGGCCGGACGGCGCACGGTTGGTGGCCGAGGCGCTGCGACCGCGCGCCGAGGACGGCACGCCCGGGCCGGTGCGGCACCTGCTGCTGGGCACCGACGGGCTGGGCGACGAGGGCGCCGCCGCCGTCGCCGCCCGGGTGCTGGTCGCCGACGTCAGCACCCTCTACCTGGGCTGCAACGGCATCACCACCGCCGGGGCCTGCCGGATCGCCGACCAGCTGCGCGCCTCGCCGCAGGCGGTCCGGGCGCTCTGGCTCAAGCGCAACCCGCTGGGCGACGCGGCGGGTGATCTGGTGCGCGCCGCCGAGGAGTTGCGCACCCTGGACCTGGTGCAGACCGGCCTCACCCCGGCCGCGCTGGCCGAACTCGCCGAGGCCCTGCTGACCACCGGCCGCCCGCCGCTGGAGCGGCTCTACCTGGGCGGCAACCCGCTCGGCCCGGAGGGCGCCGAGCAGGCGGCCCGGCTGGTGGCGGCCGGGGCGGTAGGCGAGCTGTACCTCTCGGCGGCCGGGCTGGGCGACCTGGGGGCGGGTGCGCTCGCGGCCGCGCTGCGCTCCGCCCCGTACGGGCGGCTGCGGCGGCTCTCGGTGGCCAGTTCGGGGATCGGCCCGGGCGCGCTCGCCGGTCTGGTCGCGGCGGCCGCCGGGTCCGGGGTGGAGCTGCTGGACCTGGGACGGGTCCGCGCCGCCGGGTTCCTCGACGCGCCGGACAACCGGCTGGACGGGACGGCTGCCGCCGCCATCGGCGCCGCCCTCTCCGGGGCCGAACACCGGCTGCGGCAGCTGGTGTTGAGCAACACCGGGATGCGCAGCCGGGAGGCCCACCTGCTGCTGGACGCCGCCCCGGCCGCCACCACCGCGACCCGCTACGTGCTCGGCAAGGGCGTGGCCGCCACCGTCCGCCGCCGCCTGGACGCCCTCAGCGCCCACCTCTCGCCACCCGCCCTCCCGGCGGACGTGGCGGCGGTGCTCAGCGTCCACCGCACCGCCCCGCCGACAGCCTGACCGGCCGTCAGCGGGAACGTCCGTCAGCAGGGCCTGCTGTCAGCGGGACCGGCGGAGCCATCCCAGCAGTCCGCGGCGCGGCTCGGGAGCGACCCTCCGGGAGCCCGGTGGGGTCGGACGCCCGGGCTCGGACCGCTGCTGCCGGGCGTCGGCCGGTGGCGTGGAGCCCGCCGAGGGCGACCCGTCCTCCGATGACGCCACACGTCGCCGGACACTCGCCCGGGGCCGTCCGTGCGGCCGGGCCGGCGCGGGCGGCTCGACCGTCACGTCCTCCCCCGGCCGGGCCGCTCCGGCGGTGGCCAGCAGGGCCCCCAGCGTGCCGCGGTAGGACGGGAGCAGCCGGACCAGCTCCACCCAGGCCTCCGGCCGGGCACCCAAGTACCGCTCCAGCAAGGGGCGGAGAGTGTCCTCCGCCGAGGCCGTCGCGGTCGGGAAGGCCCACCGGCCGACGTCGAGGACGCGCAGCACGGTGCGGGCCGGCCCGTACCGGTCCACGAACTCCGGGCAGCTCAGGGTCAGGCCGGTCGGGCGGAGCCGGTGCTCGAACTTCGCGTGGCTGCCGAAGGCGGCCCGCAGCTCGTCCGGGCAGTCGATCCGCTCGGCCAGCGCCCACCGGGCGAGGCCCGGCAGCGGCTCGGCCGCGTGTGCCGCCACCACCGACGGCCAGCCGGCCCGCCGGAGTTCACGTACGGCCGCCCGGGCACCGCGCAGCTTCCCCGGGCCGACGGCGGCCCGCAGCCGGGTGATCAACTCCTCGACCGGGACGGGTTCGGGCCGCACCGGAGCCTGCCCGAGGTGGTGGGTACGGATCACCGGCACGAGTTCGGTGCGGCCCGGGCCGAACGGCAGCCCGTCCCGGACGTCGGCCGCGAGGCCCGGTGGAAGCCACTCCTGTTGCAGGATCCGCTGGTTGACCTCGGGGGAATCCTCCCGCAGCATCCACCACCGGGCGGCGGCCGGCAGGTGGCGGGAGTAGGTCGAGTAGCCCCGTGCCCGGTGGCCGGCCCATCCGAACGGGTGCGGAGCCCCGGGCACCGCTCCGTCCGGCTCGATCCGCAACAAGGTGTGGACGTCCGGCCGGACTTCGGCCGGCGCCAAGGTCAGCAGGTAGCGGATGTCCTCGACGGTGTCCGCGTCCATCCGGACGACCGTCCGGCCGGTCTCGGTACCCGTCACGGCGCGGCCACCACGGCCCGGGAGCGGTCGGCGGCCAGCCGGACGGCGAAGGCGGCCAGGGCGGTGCCCATCGCGTAGCGGTGCACGCGCTGCCAGGTGGGGCGGCGGGTCAGGAAGGCCGCGACCGAGCCGGCGGTGACGACGAAGGCGGCGTCGCTGACCAGGCAGACCACGATCTGGGTCAGGCCGAGGGCGAAGCTCTGCGCGGCCACCCCGCCGCGCTCGGGCGCGATGAACTGCGGCAGCAGCGAGACGTAGAGGATGGCGATCTTGGGGTTGAGCAGGCAGGTGACGAAGCCCATCGCGAACAGCCTGCGCGGCCGGTCCGGCTTCAACTCCCGGGTGGCGAAGGGGGATTGGCCACCGGGGCGGAGCATCTGCCAGGCCAGCCAGAGCAGGTAGCCGGCGCCGAGCAGCTTCAGGGTCAGGTAGATGCCGGGCACCAGCGCGAAGACCGTGGCGATCCCGGCCACCGCCGCCGCCAGGTAGACCAGGAAGCCGAGCCCGACGCCCGCCAGCGAGACCAGCCCGGCCCGGCGGCCCTGGAGCACCGAACGGGACACCAGGTAGACCAGATTGGGGCCGGGCGTGAGCGCCATCCCCAGTGCCACCAGGGCGATCCCCGCCAGTGCCGTGCCGCTGACCATGCTCGTCTCCGCTACGTCGGTCCGTCCCCGCCCGACCGGGCCGGTTGACCGATCATGATGGCACCCGGGGCCGTCGGACTGCGCCTGGTTTTCCGGCGGTCCGCGCGCGGACGCGACCGGAAGTCGGTTCGTGTCGGGGGCGTGTTCGATGCCGTGGACGGGCGCCCCCTGTGCGCTTCCGCTCGCCTCCGTCGGGGCGGACGGAACCGGGGCGGCCCGGGTCCGGATCTGGAAGCGTGGGCGGTCACCACAGACTCTAGGGGGAGCCCATGGCAAGGCGTTGGCTGATCACCGGATGTTCGTCGGGCCTGGGCCTGGCGCTGGCCGAGGCGGTCGCGGCGGCGGGCGACACCGTCCTGGCCACCGCCCGCAAGCCCGCCACCCTGGAGGAGCTGAGGGAGCGCCACCCGGACCGGGTGCTCACCACCGCCCTGGACGTCCGCGACCAGGCCCAGGTGACGGAGGCCGTGGCGCTGGCCGAGGACCGCCTCGGCGGGATCGACGTACTGGTCAACAACGCCGGCTACGGGCTCTTCGGCGCGGTCGAGGAGGTCGGCGACCAGGAGCTGCGGGACCAGCTGGAGACCCTGGTGGTGGGGCCCTGGCGGCTGGTCCGCGAGGTGCTGCCCGGGATGCGGGAGCGACACTCCGGACACATCGTCAACGTCTCCTCGCTGGCCGGGCGGATGGGCATCCCCGGGCTGGGGGCGTACGTCACCGGCAAGTACGCGCTGGAGGGCATGAGCCAGGTGCTGGCCGCCGAGGTCGCGGGCTTCGGCATCCGGGTCACCGCCGTCGAGCCGGGCGGCTTCGCCACCCACTACGGCGCCTCGGTGAACGAGACCGCCCACCGGATAGACGCCTACCGGGAGACGGTGGACCCGATGCTCGCCGCCATGCGGCAGATGGAGGACCTGCCGGAGATCGGCCGGCCGGCCGACTTCGCCACGCTCGTACTACGGATCGTCACCACCGAGCAGACCCCCGTACGGATCCCGGTCGGCTCCGACGCCTACGCCTACCTCTCCCACGTCGAAGAGGCCGCCCGCACCGAACTGGCCGCCGCAGCCGCCCTGACCACCCTCTCCTGAGACACCCTCTGGGCCGCGCCGGGCCGCCCAGAGGGCGGTCAGGGGCGCGGGGAACTGCGCGCTGCGGAAGACACAGACCCGTGTGCCGGGTACGGACACCCACTTGCAAGTGAAACTCCGTACCCGGCACACGGGTCTCGTCCTTCCGCCTCGCGCAGTTCCCCGCGCCCCTGCCCCCTCCGGGGAGCGCCGCTGGTTTGACACCCTTCGGAGCACGGCGTACAGAAAGAGCATGCGCCAGGGTCTGGCCGAGGAGGCCGTACTCGCCGAGGCGCTGCGGCGGGCGACCCGCGCGACCTCGGCGTACGGGAGTGTGCTGTACCTGCCGTCGGCGGACCGCCGGGGGCTGGTTCTGAGTGCGGTGGCGGGGGTGCCGGTCGAGCTGCTGAGCGGGTTCCGGCACCTTTCGGTGGCGGCTCCGCTGCCCGCCTCGGAGGCGTTCCGGACCGGGAAGACCGTGATGCTCACCGACCCCGAGGAGACCATGCGGCGCTACCCCCGGGTGGCACTGGGGCTGCCGCACCTGCAGGCCTTCGCCTGCACCCCGATCACCCCGGCCGGCTCCGACGGTCACCCGCTCGGCGTCCTGGCAGTGGTCTGGCCGGCCGGGTACTCCCCGCCGGCGGGTGCCCGGCGGCAGCTCAGGTCAGCGGCGAACCGGCTGGCGGCGGCCCTCGCCGCCGATCCGCCCGCGCCGCCGGAGACGCCGCTGACCGTCACCGCCGAGGAGGCGGTGCACCCGGCCGCCGCCGCGGTGGAGCGGCTGCGCGACGGGCTGGTGGCGCTCGATCCGGACGCCCGGGTCAGCTACCTGAACCGCAGTGCCGAGCTGCTGCTGCGCACCGGCCGGGACGAACTGATCGGCCGTCAGCCCTGGTCCGTGCTGCCCTGGTTGGCCGAGCCCGCCTACGAGGACCGCTACCGGGCCGCGATGCTGGCCCAGCAGCCGACCGCCTTCCTGGCGCTGCGCCCGCCCGGGCACTGGCTGGCCTTCTCGCTCTACCCGGACCCGACCGGCCTGACCGTCCGGATCACCCCGGCCGCCCCGCCCGGCTCCCCCACCACCACGACGACGACACCCACCGCCGCCCCCGCCCCGACCCCCGCCAGCCTGGGGGCCACGTACCACCTGCTCCAGCTGGCCAGCGCGCTCACCGAGGCGGTGACGGTGAAGGAGGTCTGCGACTGCGTGATCGACCAGATCCTGCCCGGGTTCGGTGGCCAGGAGCTGGCGCTCTACCTGGCCCGGGGCGGCCGGATGCACCTGATCGCGCAGTCGGGGTACCCGGAGGGCTTCCTGGAGCCGTTCGAGGGCATCCCGGTGCGGTCCCGGGTGCCGGGTGCGGAGGTGTTCAGCAGCGGTGCCCCGGTCTTCTTCGAGTCGGCCCGCGAGCTCCACTCGGCCTATCCGGACCTGGCCCGGGACGAGATGGGCGCCTGGGCCTTCCTGCCGCTGGTCGCCTCGGGGCTGCCGGTGGGCAGCTGCATCCTGGGCTTCGAGCGGTCCCGGGTGTTCGGCAGCGAGGAGCGCGCGGTGCTGACCGCGCTGGGCGGGCTGATCGCCCAGGCGCTGGACCGGGCGCGGCTGTACGACGCGGAGTTCGCGCTGGCCCGCGGTCTGCAGCAGGCGCTGCTGCCGCACCGGCTGCCGGAGGTCCCTGGCCTGGCGGTGGCGGCGCGCTACCTGCCGGGCACCCGGGGGATGGAGATCGGCGGCGACTGGTACGACGCGATCGCGGGCGGCGGGTACGTCTCGCTGGTGATCGGCGACGTCGAGGGGCACAGCGTCGGGGCCGCCGCGACAATGGGTCAACTCCGCAGCGCGGTAAGGGCGTTCGCGGGGACCGAGGGCTCCCCCGGCGAGGTGCTGACCAGGACCAACCGGCTGCTGCTGGAGCTCGACCCGGGCCTGCTGGCCAGCTGCCTGCTGCTCCGGCTCGATCCGGCCACCGGCCGTGCCCGGGCCGTGCGGGCCGGGCACGTCCCGCCGCTGCTGCGGCACCCGGACGGCCGGACGGAGGTGCTGGAGCTGCCCGGCGGCCCGCTGCTCGGGGTCGACCCCGGGGCCGAGTACCCGTGCACGGAGCTGGAGTTGGAGCCGGGGGCGGTGCTGGCGATGTACACCGACGGCCTGGTCGAGCGGCCCGGCGCCTCGATCGACCAGGGGCTGGACCGGCTGCGCAGCGATCTGGCCCACCGCAGCGACCTGGCCCGCCGGCCGGCCGAGGACCTCGGCCGGCTGGCCGACCAACTGCTGCACGAGGCCCGGCACTCCACCCACCGGGCGGACGACGTGGCCCTGCTGCTCGCGTGCAGGACCTGACCGCGAGCACGCCGAGGGCCCGGCCTCACCGCACGGAGGCCGGGCCCTCGGACGTCAACCACCGTCTCAGCGAGCGGCCTTCGCCGCCTGCTGCGCGTTGAACGCGGCGATGCCGTTGGCCCAGAGCTGGTTCACCCGGCTCTTCTCGGTGCTGTTCGGGTAGGGGTTGGTGCAGGAGGTGCCGGGGCCGCCACCGGACATCAGCTCGCTGCACGGGCCGGAGTAGTGGTCCGGCAGGCCGAGCACGTGGCCGGTCTCGTGGGCGGTGACGCGGGTGGAGTTGTACTGCTGGTTCTGACGGTAGTCCAGGAAGATGTAGCCGCGGCCGTGGCCGTCGGTGGAGGCGTAGGAGCCGCGCGAGTCGTTGCCCTCGTAGTACTTGAAGTCCCCGGTGCCGGTGGTCAGACGCAGCTGGACGTTGGAGACCGAGCCGTTCCAGATCGAGGTGGAGTTGGCGATCTGGGTGCGGAAGGTCGGCGCGGAGGCGGCGTTGTAGGTGACGGTGACCGCGAGCAGGTACGGGTTGGCCGCCTGCTTGGCCAGGGCCGACTTCATCACGGCCTCGTGGAAGGCCTTGACGTCGGCCTGCTCGGCCGCCGAACCGGCGTACTGGGCGGCGGAGGGCTGCGCGGGCGCGGCCACTGCGACCGGGGCGGCCAGGCCGGTGAGGGCGAGGGCGGCGGCCGCGGCGAACGAGAGCATGGAGCGCTGCATGCGGGGGACTCCAGAGTCTGAGGCCAAGTCACCTGTGGGGCAGCCGACTTGGCGTGGGGGATTGCGCTGTGCCCAAGAGCTTCGGTCACCACCCCGGGGCTGCGGATGATGGCAGCCGGAGATAGCACGGGGCTATCACCCGGCCTGCCAGAAGGTGTCATGTCCCTGGCGTGCAGGTCAGCGACCGCCTATGCTCCCGCTGTGGAGCTCGAAGTCAGGCACCTCCGTGTGCTGTGCGCGGTCGCCGACACCGGCAGCGTGCGCAAGGCCGCGCTGCAGCTCGGCACCACGCAGCCCTCCGTCACCACCCAGCTGCACCGGATCGAACGGGCCATCGGCGGGCGGCTGTTCACCCGCGAGCGGACCGGCAGCCGGCTCACCCCGCTCGGCCACTCGGTGCTCTCCCGGGCCCGCGGCATCATCGCCGACATGGCCGAACTGGTCACCGCCGCCCGGCAGGAGGCCGACGGCGCGGCCCAGGCCAGACTGCGGATCGGCAGCGTCGGCAGCCGGGCCGCGGCCGGCTGGCTGCGCCGGGTGCACCAGCGGCTGCCCGACACCGAGACCAGCATCCGGATCGACGTATCCGCCAACGCCCTGCTCCAACTGGTCGGCGCCGAACAGCTGGACCTGGCCTTCGTGCACGAGAGCGAGGGCTTCCCGCTCCGGCTGCCCGAGGGCACCGGGCACCGCGTGCTGATCGCCCGCGAGCCGCAGTTCGTCGCCCTGGCCCTGACCCACCCGGCGGCCGCCTCCCCCGTGGTGCACCTCAAGGACCTGGCCGCCGACGCCTGGATGGTCGACCCGACCGCCGACCACGAGTACGCCGCGCTGCGCCGCGTCCTGTCCGAGGCCGGGCTCAACCCCCGGGTGGTGCAGGTCAGGGACAACGCCACCGCCGCCGAACTGGTCGCCTCCGGCGAGGCCGTCCGCCCCTGCCAGCCGACCTCGGTACCCGGCCCCGGCACGGTCATCCGCCCCGTCCACGGGGACCCGTTCAGCGTCCGGCTGCTGCTGGTCTGGCGGGCCCGGGCGCTCACCAGCTGCGCACTGGACGGCCTCTACGGCGATCTGCGCTCGGCCTACCTGGAGCTGGCCAGGACCAACCCCTCGTACCTGGCCTGGCTGTTGAACAACGACAGCTCGCTGCCGTACCTGCTGCGCCACTGACCCGGCGTCAGGATCCCGGCGTCAGGACGCCAGCAGGCTCCGCATCGAGGCGGCCATCGCGGCGGCGAAGGAGGACCGGGCGGCCGGGTCCAGCAGGTCCAGCGAGAGGTAGGGGTTGAGGTCCTCCAACTCGACCAGCAGCAGCCCGCCTTCGGGGGTGCGGCAGGCGTCCACCCGCTGGATGCCGTGGTCCAGCGCGTTCCACTCCACGAAGCGGCGGGCGAAGGCCAGGTCGGAGGGCGAGGGGTCGTAGCGCTCCAGCCGCCAGCGGGCGGCCGGGTCCGGGGCGTACAGCGCGTACTGGAACTCCCGGCCGACGTAGTAGAAGGAGACCTCGTACCGGAAGTCGATCCGGGGCTGGAGCAGCACCGTGCCGTCCAGCTCCAACGCCGCCAGCTCCTCCGGCCGGTGCAGCGCTATCCCGATCGAGTCGGCGCCAAGCAGCGGCTTGCTCAGGTAGCCGGCCGCCGCCGGCAGCCGGCCGGTCCGGTCCGCCGAGGCCACCGTGGGGATCACCGGGTACCCGGCCTCGGTGAGGTCGAGCAGGTACTGCTTGCCGGCCATGTCGCCCCGGCCGTGCAAGGGGTTGAAGACCTTGACCCCCTCGGCCAGCGCGCGCTCCCGGAACGCCTCGTGCGCCTCGCGGTGGTGCAGCACCGGGCCGCTGTTGCGCACCACGGTGAGGTCGAAGCGGCCCATCAGGGCGGCGGCGTCCAGCGGGTGGCAGAGCACCGTCTCGAACTCGCCGCGCAGCGCGGCCGAGAGCGCGATGTCCTCGTCGCAGTAACGCCGGCCCTTGGCCTGGTAGGTCAGGTCGGTGACGTAGAGGACAGTGGGCATCGGGGGCTCCCTCCGGGGCGGTTCCGGCCCACCCTACGCGGGCCCCGTCCGGGCGTTACCTGACCGCGTGTCACCGATGCTTTACAGCCACCGCCCGGGCGGGACTAAGATCCTTGAATGACGGACACTTCGGACAGAACAGCCGAGCAGGCCGCCCGCTACCCGCGCCTGTACGCGCCCCAGCGCTGGGCCTGGGGCGGCATCGACGCCCAGTTCGCGGCGGAGCTCCCGCCGGACGGGCTGATCACCAACATCCACCTGGTGGGGTTCTCCGGTGACCAGGTGGTGCTCTGCCGGGACGCGCGGGGCCACTGGTTCCTCCCCGGCGGCACCCGGGAGGCGGCCGAGAGCATCGAGACCTGCCTGGTGCGCGAGCTGCGTGAGGAGGCCGGCGCCCGGATGCTGGGCGAGCCGGTCTGGATCGGCGCCCACCGCTGCGTCACCGACCACCCGCAGCCCTACCGCCCCTGGCAGCCGCACCCCGAGAAGGCCTGGCTCTGGGGCTGGGCCGAGGTCACGGTCGACTCCGAGCCGGAGAACCCGGAGGACGGCGAGCAGGTGGTCGAGGTCCGCGCGATGCCCCCGGCGGAGGCCCAGCGCCTGCTCACCCACCACCGCGACCCCTGGTGGCACGACCTGATCGCGCTCGCGGTCGACTCCCGCACCGCCACCGCCTGACGCCCCGTCCGACGAGACCGGATCCGGCCTCGGGCCGCACCCCGGTGCGGAGTGCGGCCCGACGGTGCGTCACTTGCCGGTCAGGCCCGCCCGGCGCAGGGCGTCGGCCATCGCGCTGTTGGCCGGGGCGGGCGCCGAGGAGGCGTTGCCACGGCGGCCCTGGTCGCGGTTGCCGCCACCCTGCTCCCGGCCACCGCCCTGCTCCCGGCCACCACCCTGGCGGGGCGGGCGCGGGCCGCGGTCACGGTTGCGCTCCTGGCCGCCACCGCCGCCGGAGGCGGGGCCGCCGCGCGGGGTCTCGTCGTCCAGGCGGAGCGTCAGGCCGATCCGCTTGCGCGGCACGTCCACCGTGACCACCCGGACCTTGACGATGTCGCCGGGCTTGACCACCTCGCGCGGGTCCTTGACGAAGTTCTTGGACAGCGCCGAGACGTGCACCAGCCCGTCCTGGTGGACGCCGACGTCCACGAAGGCGCCGAAGGCGGCCACGTTGGTGACCACGCCCTCCAGCACCATGCCGACCTCCAGGTCGCCGATCTTGTCGACGCCCTCCTTGAAGGTGGCGGTGCGGAAGGCCGGGCGCGGGTCGCGGCCGGGCTTGTCCAGCTCGCCGAGGATGTCGGTGACGGTCGGGATGCCGAAGGTGTCGTCGGCGAAGTCCGAGGGCCGCAGGGCCCGCAGCGCCGCCCCGTTGCCGATCAGCGCGCGCAGGTCGCCGCCGGTGGCGGCGAGGATCTTGCGCACCACGGGGTAGGCCTCGGGGTGCACCGCCGAGCCGTCCAACGGGTCGTCACCCCCGGGGATGCGCAGGAAGCCCGCGCACTGCTCGAAGGCCTTCGGCCCGAGCCGGGCCACGTCCTTGAGCGCCCTGCGGGTGCGGAACGGCCCGTTGGCGTCGCGGTGCGCGACGATGTTGTCGGCCAGCGTGCCGGTCACGCCGGAGACCCGGGTGAGCAGCGGGGCGGACGCGGTGTTGACGTCCACGCCGACGGCGTTGACGCAGTCCTCGACCACCGCGTCCAGCGAGCGGGAGAGCTTCAGCTCGCTGAGGTCGTGCTGGTACTGGCCGACGCCGATCGACTTGGGGTCGATCTTCACCAGCTCGGCCAGCGGGTCCTGGAGCCGGCGGGCGATGGAGACCGCGCCGCGGATCGAGACGTTGAGGTCCGGCAGCTCCTGGGAGGCGAAGGCCGAGGCGGAGTACACCGAGGCACCGGCCTCGGAGACCATCGCCTTGGTGAGCTTCAGCTCGGGGTGACGCTTGATCAGGTCCTCGGCGAGCTTGTCGGTCTCCCGGGAGGCGGTGCCGTTGCCGATCGCGACCAGCTCGACGTCGTGCTCGGCCGCCAGCGCGGCCAGGGTGGCGATCGAGGCGTCCCACTTGTTGGCGGGCTGGTGCGGGTAGATCGTCTCGTACGCGACCACCTTGCCGGTGGCGTCCACCACGGCGACCTTGACGCCGGTGCGGAAGCCCGGGTCCAGGCCCATGGTGGAGCGGCTGCCGGCCGGGGCGGCCAGCAGCAGGTCGCGCAGGTTGGCGGCGAAGACCCGGACGGCCTCGTCCTCGGCCTCCAGGCGCAGCCGGGTGCGCAGGTCGATGCCGAGCCGCACCTGGATCCGGGTGCGCCAGGCCCAACGGACCGTGTCGCCCAGCCACTTGTCGGCCGGGCGGCCGCGGTCGGCGATGCCGAACCGGGCGGCGATCCGCTGCTCGTAGTCGTTCTCCCCGGGCAGGTCGCCGTCGGCGCCCTCGTACGCGGAGAGGTCGAGGTCGAGGACCTCCTCCTTCTCACCGCGCAGCATGGCCAGGATGCGGTGCGAGGGGAGCTTGGTGTACGGCTCGGCGAAGTCGAAGTAGTCGGCGAACTTGGCGCCCTCCTCCTCCTTGCCCTCCCGGACGGTGGCGACCAGGCGGCCCCGGCCCCACATCCGCTCGCGCAGGGTGCCGACCAGGTCGGCGTCCTCGCCGAAGCGCTCGACCAGGATGGACCTGGCCCCCTCCAGCGCGGCGGCGGTGTCGGCCACCGCCTCGTTCAGGTAGCCGCCCGCAGCCTGATCGGGCGTCAGGCCCGGGTCGGCCAGCAGGGCGTCGGCCAGCGGTTCCAGACCGGCCTCGCGGGCGATCTGGGCCTTGGTGCGCCGCTTGGGCTTGTACGGGAGGTAGATGTCCTCCAGGCGGGCCTTGGAGTCGGCGGCCAGGATCCGGGCCTTGAGCGCCTCGTCCAGCTTGCCCTGGGCCTCGATCGACTCGAGCACCGCGGCCCGGCGCTCCTCCAGCTCGCGCAGGTAGCGCAGGCGCTCCTCCAGGGTGCGCAGCTGGGCGTCGTCGAGCTCGCCGGTGACCTCCTTGCGGTAGCGCGCGATGAAGGGCACGGTCGAGCCGCCGTCGAGCAGTTCGACGGCCGCTCTCACCTGCCCCTCCCGTACGCCCAGCTCTTCGGCGATCTTCCGTTCGACTGGCATGGTCACGAAGCCGGTCACCTTCTCCTGGTCCAACGCTTGAGTACCGTCCGCATTCTGGCAGGATCTCGGCGGAGGGTGGCACTGACACCCCTTCACCTGCGGTTTTCCTTGCGTCGAGAATGGTGCCCGACCCCATCACGAAGATCGGAGAGCCTGATGGCCCTGGAGATGCGCGGACTGTGCGAGCGCTGCGGTACCACCGCGCTGACGGCGGACGGCCCGGCCCGGATCTGCTCCTTCGAGTGCAGCTACTGCGTGCCGTGCGCGGACGCGATGGAGCAGGTCTGTCCCAACTGCGGTGGCGAGCTGGTCGACCGCCCGCGCCGGGCGCTCACAGCGTGAACGGGTCCGGGCGGCGGTCCCGGTGCCGCACCCCGCACTCACGGGCCGTCAGCAGCAGCCCGGCGAACTCCTCCTCCCGGCGCCGGACCACGAAGGCCAGGCCCGGCGCCTCGGGCCCGCGGCCCAGCCGCTCGGCCAGCCTCCGGTAGAGCGACCAGGCCGAGGAGAGCCGCACCACCCGGGGCAGCGGCACCTCCAGGTCGAAGGCCACCACCGGCACCGGCTCCCGGGCGATCCGCACGCCGAGCTCGGTCACCATCGGGACGGCGGCCCAGGGCAGTTCCACCTCACGGGGTAGGAAGGAGAACCGTACGGAGAGCCCGCGCGCGTCCGCCGTGATCCGGCCCGGCCGCAGCACCTGGAGCGAGGACCAGAGCAGCCCGGGCAGCGCCAGCGAGCACCCGTACGCCAGGTACCCCGGCCCGGTCCGGCCCGCCGCCGCACCCAGCGCCACCAGCCCGGCACCCACCACCCCCGTGGCGAACGCCAGTGCCGTGTCGCCCTCCGCCGCCGTGGTCACTCTGGCGTACGTCACCACCACCCCCGTCCACCCGTCCGCCGCCGGGCGGGTCGTCCCGGTATACCCCAGCTCAGGGGCCGCGCCTAGACTCCCGGCATGAGCACCCAGTCGATCGACCAACTCGCCGAGGGCAAGTACCTGTTGGTGACCACCTTCAAGCGGGACGGCTCCGGCGTGCCGACGCCCGTGTGGGTGGTCCGGGACGGTGACGCGCTGGGCATCTGGACGGTGGCGGACTCCTGGAAGGTCAAGCGGATCCGCAACCGCGCCGACGTCCTGGTCGGCCCCTGCGACGTCCGCGGCAATCCGAGCGGCAAGCAGGTCCCGGGCCGGGCCGAGATCCTGGACGCCACCGCGGCCCACGCGTACCGCGCCCTGCTGAACCGCAAGTACGGCCTGGTCGGCCGCCTCACCGTGCTCGGCAGCCGGCTGCGCCGCGGCCACACCGGCACGGTGGCGATCCGCATCACCCTGGACTGACCCGGCCCGGGCGCGGCAGCGCGGTCAGGCCCAGGGCGCGGGGCCGCTGCGGTCGGCCCAGAGGGAGAGGGCGCGCTGGTCGACGGCGCGGACGCCGGCCTCGGCGCAGCGGGCGGCGGCGGTCTCGGTGAAGCGGCCGGTCGTCACCAGGGCGGCGGGGCGGCCGTGCCGGTCCTCCGTCAGCCGCGTCACCTCGGCGGAGCCGACCGGGGAGCGGGGTTCGTGCCGTGCGACGCCGAGCCGCAGCCGGCGCCCGTCGGGGGTGGTGGCGAGGACCCCGGCCGGGCCGGTGGTGGCGACCTCGGTGCAGCCGTCGCGGCGGCACAGCTCGGCGAGGGCCCGCGCGAACTCCTCCGGGCCCATCGCCAGGAACCTCCCGCCGTGCCTCAACTGCGCCATCCGCGCGACGAATTCACGTCGCCGCGCGAGCACCCGCAGCCGCGCGGTGACCGCCCCGGCCGCCCCGCCCACGGCCAACAGCAGGGCGAGCAGCGGAAGTTGACGGGCCAGCCAGCTGACCGCCAGCGAGACCACCAGCACCGCGGCGACCGCGGCCGTCATCAGCACCAGCACACCGTCCCGCTGCGGCCCGGCCTCCCCCGCCCCGGCCTCCCCGGTCCCCGCTCCCGCCGGTCCTGCACGGCCCACGCTCTCCCCCTCACACCGCTCCGTCCGGAGATCGTAGGCCTCCGGGCCTCCGGACCGTGCGGGGCCCCACCGTTCCGCACCCGAAGGAGGGTCAGCCCGTCCGCTCCGGACGCCGCCCCACCGTCAGCAGGTGGCCGCTGACGCCGAGCAGGGAGGGCTCGGACTCGGTGTGGCGCATCGCGTCCAGCACCACCGCCCGCCGCTCCTCGTCGTCCAACCAGGCGTCCACCCCGCCCATCAGCCACGCCGTGCCCTCCACGCCGTACTGCCCTCCCGGCGTCAGCCCGGCCTCCTCGAACTCGCCCGGCACCTCGGCGGGCCGGTGGAAGTAGGCGGTGGTGAAGGTGGGCTGCTCGCCGGTGGGCCGCAGGTGGCCGTCGGCCATCGCGGCCTCCAGCTGCGGGCGGCGGGCCGGTTCGAAGTAGAGCTCCTTGGCGAGCATGTCGTGCAGGCCCGCGAAGCGGTTGATGGTCGCGGCCACCACCAGCCCGCCCGGGCGGACCACCCGCCGGGCCTCGGCCAGCGCCCGCACCCGGTCCTGCCGCTCCGTCAGGTGGTAGAGCGGGCCGAGCAGCAGCACCGCGTCCACCGAGGCGTCCGGCAGGTCCAGCTCCCGGGCGTCGCCGGTCCGGGCGGTCACGCCCGGCCGCAGCCGGGCCTGCTCCACGTGCAGCGGCACCGGGTCGAGCAGTTCGACCTGGTGGCCGAGCCCGGCCAGCCAGCCGGCGTACCGGCCGCTGCCGCCGCCCACGTCCAGCACCCGCGCGGGGGCGGGCGGGAGCAGGCGCAGCAGCACGTCCCTGGTCCGCAGCTCCTCCAGGCGGTTGGCGCCGCCGCGGTCCAGGCGGCCGTCCTCCCCGCCCCGTTCGTAGTACTCCAACACCTCGGGCCGTAGCTCCGGGACCGTCCGCACCGTGTCATCCGTCGTCATCCCGGCACTCTTCCCCGGCCGACGGTGCGCCCGCAAACCCATAACGCTCCGTCACCGGCTCCCGGGCGGCCCGGCCCTCCCGCCCGGCTCCCCCGATGGGCCGGGCAAAGAATCAACACCTCGTCAGGTGCGGGTGTCCCCCACGGGTGCGGAGGGTGTCACCACGTCGGGCGGAGCTGGCCGACGGGGGCCAGCAGGTTGAGGTCCTCGTGGAGCTCGCGCAGGCGGCGCCTGCCGAGGGCGACGGCCCAGGGGCGGACGGCATCGGAGGTCGCGGCCTCGGTCGCGCGGGTGCACTCCCAGCCGAGATCGGTCAGGACGATCAGCTTGGCGCGGGCGTCGCTCGGGTGTGGATGTCGTTCTACGTACCCCTTCCTGACCAGGTCATCGACCATCTGACTGGCCGCCTGCTTGGTGACGCCCAGGTGGACAGCCAGCTCGTTGACGGTGGCGCCGCCCGGAGCGATCCGGGCGAACGCGAAGCCGTGGGCCGGACGGAGGTCGGTGAAGCCCCGGTCGCGCACTCCGGTGTCGATGGCGTGCACCAACTCGGAGGCCAGGGCTATCAGCAGCGGTGGGAGACTCTGGGCGATGGTTTCGGGCTCGCTCATACCGGGAGTGTGCCAGTCCCTTTTCTCCGATGGTCAAGTGAACTGACCAGTTGGACAAGCCACTTGACCAATGCCGAGGGCCCCCGCGGCGGCTGCGGCGGGGGCCCTCGACTGCTCAGCGTCGCGGGGTGGGGTGAGCGTCAGCCCTCGTACGGCAGCAGTTCCGCGCGCTTGGGCGGCCGGCCGTCGCCGGAGGAGCGGCCGGTGAGGCGGCGGCCGATCCACGGGCCGAGGTGGGTGCGGAGCCATCGCAGGTCCGAACCGGCCTTGGCGGCGCGGGTACGCGGCGGGGCGGGCGGCAGCGGGGCGCGCCAGTCGAACGGGGCCGGGCGGCCGAGGGCCTCCAACACCGCGACGGCGACCCGCCGGTGGCCCTCCGGGGAGAGGTGGAGGCGGTCCTCGTCCCAGAGGCGGCGGTCGTCGAAGCAGGGGGCGGAGAAGAGGTCGACCACCCGCAGCCGGGGATTCTGCTTGGCCAGGCCCTCGACGTAGGCCTTCATCTCCAGGATCGCCGGCAGCAGCCGCGCGCTGCCGCCCAGCCGCCTGGTCGGGTCGGTGCTGGTGAACATCACCACCGTGCCGCCGCCCGCGAGCAGCCGCTCCGCCGATTCGCCGAGCAGCCGCCTCACCAGCCCGATGTCGCACCCCGGCCGCAGCACGTCGTTCAACCCACCCGCCAGGGTGACCAGTTCGGCCCCCATCGCGGCGGCCGGGGCGAGCTGTTCGTCCCGGATCTGCCCGATCAGCTTGCCCCGCACCGCGAGGTTGGCGTAGCGGAAGTCCGGCCCGCTCTCGGCCGCGAGCGCCCGGGCGACCCGGTCGGCCCAGCCGAGGTAGTGGCCGTCGGGGAGCAGCTCGTCACACATGCCCTCGGTGAAGGAGTCCCCGACGGCGACGTAGCTGCGGTACGTGGTGATGGCGGTCTGGTTCGTCATGGCAGCACGATCGTACGCGCAGCGCCGCCGCCCGCCACGACCGGCCGGGGTAACCCGGTGGCGGCACCGGCGGACGGCTGCTTTCATTCGCCAGTGACCGATGACCTGAACAGCACCGATACCAGCGCTGACCACAACACCGACTCGACCACCGCCCTCCTGCTCGACCGGCTGGAGCGGTACTACGACGCCGTCCCGCGCAGCGCCGCCCGCGTCGAGGACTTCGGCCCGCTCTCGCTCTTCCTGCGCAACGGCCCGGGCTTCCCCTACTACGCCCGCCCGACGCTCGGCTGGACCGGGCCCGGGGTCACCGCCGAGGACGTCGAGCGGGTGCGCGCCCGGCAGCGCGAGGCGGAGGTGCCGGAGGCCTTCGAGTGGGTGGCCGAGACCACCCCGGGGCTGCGCGCGGCGGTCGAGGCCACCGGGCTCACGGCGCACGGCCACCCGTTGATGGTGCTCGCCGATTCCGACGTGGACGCGGGCGGGGCCGAGTTCCCGGCGGCCGAGGTCACCGTCCGGGTGGTCGGCGCGGAGGACCCGGCGCTGGCCGAGGCCCTCGCCGTGGCCTACCTCTCCTTCGGCGAGCCGGGCACCGCCATCGGCACCGCCGGCCCGGCCGAACTGGCCGCGATGACCGCCCAGTTGAGCGCCGACGGGACGGCTGCCCGGACCGCCGGGCGGATCCGGGACGGCCTCACCGTGGTGGCCGCCGCGTTCGGCCCTGACGGCACCGCGCTCTGCGGCGGCCAGCACCAACCCGTGGGCGAGGTCACCGAGTTGGTCGGCATCGGCACCCTCCCGAGCGCCCGCCGCCAGGGCCTCGGGTTCGCCGTCACCGCCGCCCTGGTGGCCGACGCCCGCGCCCGTGGCGTCCGGACGGTCTTCCTCTCCGCCGGCGACGAGGACGTGGCCCGGATCTACGGCCGGGTCGGCTTCCGCACCGTCGGCACCGCCCTGATCGCCGAGGCCTGACACGCCTGAGCGGGGCCGCACTCGATCCGCGGGTGCGGCCCCGCCGTCAGCCCCCCGGCGCCGGGAAGGTCTCCCGCATGGTGAACACCTCCGGCCCCGCCCCGTCCGCCCTCAGCTTGCGCAGCTTGGCCTCCGCCTCGGCCACCGTCGGCTCGTGCCCGGCCGGCACCCACCAGAGCGCGGTCATCGCCTCGCTCGCCCGGGAGAACCACTCCCGGCGCCGCCGCAGCACCGCGATGTGCCCGGGGCTGTAGACGTACGCCTCCAGCGCGTCCGGGTCCCGCCAGACCGACATGTTGACGATCAGCCACTCGTCGTCGAAGATCACCTTCTCCCCGGCGGTGGCCGGCTCGGTGTACCGCCACACGAAGCCGTCGGCCTCCTCCGCGAGCCGGTTGACCGGGTCGAGCGCCTCGACGAAGTCCACGAGTTCGGGGCCGTCGAGGGGGAACATCAGGCGGGCTATGTTGATCTGGGCGAGCTGGTGAGTGACCGTCATGCGCGGACCCTAGCCCCCACGACCTGCACGTCCCACCGATTTCCACCCACCGGACACCCGCCCGGACACCCCACCGGAAACCCCTGGACCGCTCCCCCGCCCTGCCCCACTCTGGAGCCATGGGAGACAGGGCCACGATCGTCGTGATCCGCGCGGACGGCAGCCACGAGCTGTACCGGACCGGCTGGGCGGTCGGGATGGACCTCGACCTCCTGGCGGGGCCCACCCCGCTGCTCACCTCCCTCCCCGACCTGAAGCAGGACGGCTGGTGGCTGGACGAGGTGCACGCCCAGGGCGGAGCGGTGGTCGACCTGGCCCGGAAGGTGCTGGCCCTGTTCGTCTGGGAGGGACCCAGCGCCGAACTCCGCCACCGCGCGGTCACGTTGGACCTGCTCGCCGAGGCCTGGCCCGGCTGGGAGATCCGCTGGCTGTACGAGGGCCAGGCCGCCGTGCTCGCGTACGCCGGCCTCGACCCGGCCGGGTCCCACCGCGAGGACCACCACCCCTCCCCGGAGACGCTGCTGGCCCCGGGTGACGAGGACCTGGGCCGGGAAGACCCGGGCGGCGTGGTGATCACGCTGGCCGACGGCCGGTCCCACGTCACCAGCGACGTCGCCGACCATCCGCTCCGCGAGGGCCTCGCCCTCCTCGACCGCCTGGCTGGCGCGCCCGACCACGGCGCGCTCCACCTGCACGCCGCCTCGGGCATTCACCTCGACCCGGACCGACGCCGACTGGGCTGGTGGTGCACGTACTTCACCCCGCAGGCGCACCGGATACCCACACTCTGGCCCGGCTGGACGGTGGAGTTCTGGCAGGACGACCGGCAGCGCCACGTCCGGGCCTCCGGCGGGCTGTTCTCCCCGGCCCCCTTCGACCCGGACGAGGCCCGCGCGGCAGTGTGGGCCCGGGCCGAGGAGCGCCGCGCCGCACGGGCTCGCCACCGTCTGCTGGTGGCGAGCCACACTGGGCAGCACTCCTCTTCTTGAGCCGCGTCCCGTCCGGGTGAGCGGGTGCGTCAGCTCCGGTGAGGTGTCCACACGTTCGGATGAACGGAGCCCATCGAGCTCTTCGTTCACCAACTGTTCCTGCTATCAATTGCCTTGACCTGGGCCTGACCTGGGCGATCACCGCGGTCGCGCGC
>NZ_JBVJLD010000006.1:0-56872 GCF_055584905.1 Kitasatospora sp. NPDC088742
ACCCCCGTCGAGCCGGTGCCCGACGAGGGCTTCTTCACCCGGACGGTGCGGCGGGTGCAGCGCCGGGCGATTCCGGTGGTGCTGGCCTGCGTCGCGCTGCTGATGGCGGCCGGCGCCCCCTTCCTCGGATCCGACTGGCGCAGCTCCGGCGCCGCCGTGCTGCCGGCCTCCTCGGCCGGCCGGCAGGTGGCCGAGACCGTCGAGCAGCGCTTCCCGACGCTGGCCCCCGCCCCGGTGACGCTGGTGGTGGAGGCCGACCGCGCCGCCGCCCAGCACTACGCCGACCAGGTGGTCTCCAAGCTCCCCGACGTCGCCGGGGTCCGGGCCGTGACCGCTGTCTCGCCGGGGGTCAGCAGCGTGGAGGTGCTGGTCCACGGCGATCCGCAGGGCGCCGGGGCCAAGCGGGTGGTGGACGAACTGCGGGACAAGCGCGACGGGATGACCACCTACGTGACCGGTGACGCCGCCTCGGTGGTGGACTTCCAGCACGAGATCGTCAGCCGGGGACCGTGGGCGCTGGGCCTGGTCGCGGTCGGGACGCTGGTGCTGCTCTTCCTGATGACCGGTTCGGTGGTGATGCCGGTCAAGGCCCTGCTGATGAACGTCCTCTCGCTCGGGGCCTCGCTCGGCGCGCTGACCCTGGTCTTCCAGCACGGCTACTTCAGCGGCCTGCTCGGCTTCACGCCGACGGGCGGGCTGGAGACCTTCATACCCGTGCTGGTCTTCGCCTTCGCCTTCGGGCTCTCGATGGACTACGAGGTCTTCCTGCTGGCCCGGATCAAGGAGCTCCGGGACCAGGGCTTCAGCTGCTCGCGCGCCGTGGAGCTCGGACTCCAGCGCAGCGGGAAGATCATCACCTCGGCCGCGCTGCTGATGGTGATCGTCTTCGCGGGCTTCGCGGCCGGGCAGATGCTGATGGTCAAGGAGATGGGGATCGCGCTCGCGGTGGCCGTGGCGGTGGACGCCACGCTGGTGCGCTGTCTGCTGGTGCCGGCCGCGATGACGCTGTTCGGCGAGTTCAACTGGTGGGCGCCGGCGCCGCTGCGGCGGCTGCACCGGCGGTTCGGGCTGACCGAGCACGTGGCGCTGCCGCCGCTGCCGCAGCCGGTCCTGCCGGCCCAGGCGCCGCCGGTGGCGGAGAAGCTTCCCGCCCCGGTCGGCTGACGGCGGGTCAGCACCGGTCGGCGAGGGTCAGCGCAGGGTGCAGGAGTTGCCGAAGTCGCCGCTGAGGGCGGCCAGTCCGCCGAGCGCGTCGCAGGCGGCGGCCGGGCCGGCGGTGAGCAGCAGGCCGCCGACGGTGGTGGCGAGCAGGAGCGCGAGCCGGGTGCGGGTGAGCTTCATGAGGGTTCCTCGGGGTTCCTTGCTCGGTGGGTGTGACGTGGTGCGTGCGGAGCGCCCTGCACAACGCCGGTGCGGCGGCGAGGGAATGGCGGCTCACCCGGGCGGCGGAGCGTACGCCGGGAAGCGGTAGCCTGGCCCGCATGCTGAGGATCGGACTGACGGGCGGGATCGGGGCGGGCAAGAGCGAGGTGTCCCGGCAGTTCGCCGCACAGGGTGCGGTGATCGTGGACTCCGATCTGATCGCCCGTGAGGTGGTGGAGCCCGGGACGGACGGGCTGCGCGCGGTGGTGGCCGAGTTCGGGGACGGGGTGCTGCGGGCGGACGGCACGCTGGACCGGCCGGCGCTCGGCGCGCTGGTGTTCGGCGACCCGGAGCGGCTGGCCGCGCTGAACGCGATCGTGCACCCGCTGGTGCGGACCCGCTCCGCGGAGCTGGAGGCGGCCGCCGGGGACGCCGACGTGGTGGTGCACGACGTCCCGCTGCTGGCCGAGAACGGCCTGGCTCCGCTGTACGACCTGGTGGTCGTGGTGGACGCCGAGGACGAGGTGCGGCTGGACCGGCTGGTGCGGCTGCGCGGGATGGCGCCGGAGGAGGCCAGGGCCCGGATGGCGGCCCAGGCGACCCGGAGCGCGCGGCTGGCGGTGGCCGATCTGGTGATCGACAACAGCGGGCCGCTGGCCGAACTGGCGCCGCAGGTACGGAAGGTCTGGGAGGACCTGCGCGAACGCCGCTGAGCTGCGGATTATCGCGTGCGGGTGGCCGCGGGGTTCGGCTAGGGTCGCGGAGATCTTGTCGAACACCTGCTCGCGACGTGCGCGGGCGCCCAGGGGGAGTAGCACCGCCGTGACCGAGAACAAGCCGTTCCCCGAGGCTCCGCCCAACCCGTACGCGTGGGCCGCGCCGCCGGCGGCGGCGCCCGCCCGGGGGAACCGTAAGGGGTGGATGATCGGGCTGACGGTCGCGGCCGTGATCGCGGGCAAGCTGGTCGTGGGGCTGTTCTACGCGTCGCTGGGCGACCGGCCCGGCGGTGCGCCCGGCGGTGGGCGGGACGTCTCGGGGCCGGTGCTGACCACCGGGGACTGCTACGTCGAGGGCTCGCGGACCGACCGGAAGGACTCGGTCATGGTCACCGGCCTGCGGAAGGTCGACTGCGCGGTCCGGCACGACGGGGAGGTGGCCGGGAAGGCCCAACTCCGCGACTCGCTCGGGAAGGCGCCGACCGACGCCCAGCTCTCGCACGAGGCGACGCTGCTCTGCGCGCCGTCCTGGGACGCGTACGCACCGGACGGCTGGGCGCTGCCGCGGAACGTGGGCGAGAACCACTTCTTTCCGTCGAGCCCTCAGTGGGCGCTCGGGAAGCGGGAGGTGACCTGCGTCTTCGACGGGGGCAAGGGCGGGTCCAGCGGCTCGGTGCGGGTCCGGCCGGGTTCGTTGAGCGACGTGCAGCTGGCGTACCTGCGCGCGGTCAACCCGTACAACCGCGTCTACGCGGAGCAGCCGGACGGCGAGGGCAAGCAGGCCGAGCCCGAACTCCGGTCCTGGGCCGGGCAGATGGCCGAGGCCTCGGAGCAGGAGGCGGAGCGGCTGCGGGCGGTGAAGTGGCCGGAGCCGGTGAAGGAGCCGATGCGGGCGATGCTGGCCGCCAAGGACGAGGAGACCGCGGCCTGGCGGGCGGCGGCCGGGGGCGGTGAGCTGGAGGACGCCATGGAGCTGGTGGACGAGATCTCCTCCGAGACGATGGAGCACGCGGCGGCGGTGCGCAAGGCGCTCGGGCTGGCCGCCGGTTCGGCGGGCTCCCCGTCGGCGGGGGCGGCGCCGGTGGGCGGCCTCCAGGTCTGAGCGGGCGACGGCCCCGGCCGGGTCTCCGGCCGGGGCCGCTTCTGTTGTCAACTCGCCCTGTTCACTGGCTCCTTGCCGCTCGGTCAGGTGCCGTGGGACGGCGCGCGGGGCGCCCGGGCGGCGGCCGGTCAGGCGGTCCAGCGCGGTGGCGGTGGCCTCGTCGGCGGGTAGATGGACGACCGGCCGCTGCTCGTCGTCGGCCGGGAGGTCGAGCGCCTCAGATTGGTGCCGCGGCCCCCGCCGGGAGTGCGTCTCCTTCCTCCGGCTTCCACGAACTCCTCGCGGCCGACGGCACGCCGCGCGCCCCCGAGGGGCTGGAGGCGGCCGCCGAGGCGATGCCCGACGAGCTTGCCTGGTGGGGCTCCGTCCGCCACGACGCCCGCCGCGACCGGCCGTTCGCGGCCTGAGGGCCGGGCCGGCGTCAGAACCGGTTCGGCGCTGCCCAGTACCAGGCCGGGGGCGGCGGGGTGGGGTGGGTCAGCTTCCAGAGCCGGGCGGCGCCGACCGTCAGGGTCGCGAGGGCGGCCAGCACGACGGCGGCCGGTGCCAGGAAGTGCGCTCCGAGGAGGGCCTTCCAGGCGGTCCCCTGGAGCGCGGCGGCCAGCAGGAGGAGCAGGGCCCGCGCGGGGACGCGCAGCCCGCCGCGGAGGGTGATCACGAACGCGAGGGTCACGGCGGGGATCACGACCGCGGCGCATCCCGCGGCGACGAAGAAGATCAGGACGAAGATCACGCTGCACGCTCCGGTTTCGAAGGACGGAGCAAGTCTGGCAGATAATTTGAACATGTTCAATGTTGGGTCGAGGTGTGCCGAATGCCCGGTGTTGGGCGGGAATTGGGAGGAGGGAAACGTCCGGGTCCTTGTGTACGGGGGCGGGTTGCGGGGAGACTGCCGGGCAATCGTTCGAGGGGAGGGTGGGACGGATGGCCGTACGTCGGTACTGGTACGTGCTCGCGCTGTTCGGGGTGCTGATCGGCTGTTCGCTCCCGCTGTACCGGGTGCCGGTGGAGGGCTGCCGGCAGGTGGTGCCCGACGGGTTCTGCGCGGGGACCGCCTTCCGCTCGCCCGGGGGGCTGCTCGGGACGCACGAGCTGGCCCGGCCCGGGTGGCTGGCGGTGTACTGGGCGGTCGCCCTGCTGCTCGCCTGCTGGCTGGTGCTGCGCCGCTACCGGCGGGCCGGGCGGCCGGTGCGGGCGGTGCCGGCGGTGCTGGTGATGGTGCTGCTGGGCGGGGCGGCCGCGGTGCTCACCGTGATCGGGTGGAACGGGATCAGGCAGCCCTCGGCCTGGGCCGCCTCCGCACACCTGCTGGTCTTCAACGGGGCCACCCCGCTGGTGGTCGCGGCCGGGGCGCTGCTGCTGCTCGGGGCGGGGGAGCGCAGCTGGGTGCTGCTGCTGCTCGCGCTCGGCTTCGCGGCGGTGGCGTACGGCTGCGCCACCTACGACCCGCTCCACCTCGCGGAGCGGCTGGGCTGGGTGGTCGAACTGCCGGAGGGCCTGGTGGAGTACCGACCCGCCGTGCACCTGGCGATCCCGGCCGCGGTGCTGCTGGCCGCGGCCGTGGCGGCCGGGCTGACGGGCCGTTTCACCCGGGGCAGCGGCGGCCGCCACGCCCGCGACGAGGAGTAGCGGCCGGGGGTCAGTTCAGGATCGTGGTGGTGAGTTCGGCCACCGCCGTGGCGAGCGGGGCGATCGGGACGGCGATGGCGGTGAGGCGGTCCAGGGCGCGGCGCAGCACGCCGGGCTGCGGGTCGTCCTCGGCCAGTTCCTCGCGCAGGCGCCGGAGTTCGGCCTGCGAGGTCTCGGGGTCGGCGAGTTCGGCGGCGTGGGTGGTGAGCAACTGCTCGATGACGCCGAGGAGTTCCTCGACCCGGCGGGACGGGGCGGCGGACTGGAAGGCGATCTGGTGGGCGACGGCCCGGGCGCCCGGGCCGACGGCCTGGTTGCCGACCTGGCTGTGGCCACCGGACTGCTGGACGCCGTAGTTGGCGCCGGGCTCGGAGTGGGTCAACTCTTGCTCCTCTGCTGCTGGTCGGGTGCGGGGGAGGGGGCGAAGACGGGCGCGGGTACGGCCGCGGTGGACTGCGCGAGGGCGCCGGGGCCGACGGCCTGGTTGCCGACGTGGCTGGTCCCGCCCTGCTGGATGACGCCGAAGTTCACCAGGTTGTTCTGCTGGGTCGTCAGCGTGCTGGTGTCCACGCCGTGTTCCTCCAGGAAGTCCCGGACGGCGGTCAGCGCGTGCTGGTGGAGGGCGAAGCCGGTCCGGTGGCCGTCGGTCTGCTGGTAGTAGTTGAGGTAGACCGGGCTGGCGGCGGCCTCCCGGACGCTGAAGTGGGCGCCGTGGTCGAAGGCCGGGTCGTGCGCGAGGGCGAGTGTCCCGCGGCGCAGCCGCTGGTCGTGGCGGCGCTCGTAGCCGGCCTGGTCCAGGTAGGCGGAGGGCGAGCGGCGCAGCACCGCGGAGGCCAGGCCGAGCGCCCGCAGCCGGAGCGTGTCCCGGCGGGCCGCCGAGAGGTCGCGCGGCAGCAGGTCCACCTCGTGGTAGTCGGCCCGCAGCGGTGGCAGCAGCTGGAGCGCGGGGTGGATGTGCAGGGACCGTCCGGTGACGGAGAGCCGGAGGAAGAGGCTGGGCACCACCTCGTCGCCCCAGAGCGGGAGGTGGGCGACCAGGTGGTGGCGGGCCCGGCCGTCCGGGTCGAGCGCGATCTCCCGGACCTGGTCCTCGTCGAGCCGGGTGACGGGGTGCAGCTGGTCGGCGGGGAGCAGCCGGCGGTCGTCGGCGGCCACCGTGCCGTGCACGGTGACCCGGTGCTCCAAGCGGAGACCGGCCAGGTTGGTCTCACCGGTGGCCGGGGGCTCGGTGGCGTGCCGGTCGGCGGTGTCCCGCAGCCGCCGGTGCACCGCGGTGATCAGCTCCCAGGTGTCGAACTCCCGTACCGGCCGCTGCGGTTGGCCGGGCAGGCCGCGCTCCGGCAGCAGCGGGACGACCAGCGGGGCGAGCTGGGCCAGGACCCCGCCGTAGCCGAGGAACGGCAGGTAGCTGCTGTGCACGGTGACGTTGCCGCGCTGGGCCCGGGCCACCGCGAGCAGCCGCTCGCCGGTCCAGTCCGGGCCGAGCGGCTCGACCGGCGCGTCCGGCCGGAAGGTCTCCCGGTGGAGCTGGCCGCGCAGCCGGGCGTCCACGTCCAGGACATGACGCAGCGTCAGCAGGTACGTGACGGTCAGCCCGCCGATCAGGGCCAGCACCCCCGGGACGCCGGCCAGGTAGCTGCCGGTCAGCCAGGCCAGGACCCCGCTGGGCTCGGCCAGGGCCAGCAGCAGCAGGGTGCCCGCCGGCAGGGCCGCCGCCACCGGGGCGATGAGCAGCAGCACCAGCAGGGCACGGGGCGGGACGCCCTCGCGGCGGCCGCGCCCGGGCTGCTCGGCCCCGGCCTGCCGGGCCGAGGCGCCGATCAGGGCCAGCACCAGGCCGGTGAGCAGCAGCCAGAGCGGGCTGACCAGCAGCACGGCCAGCGCCGTCACCAGCAGGGCGCCGTCCCGGCGTTGGCGCAGGGCCTGGGCGGCCAGCGCGTGCCGGGCGACCGGCACCAGGTCCACCGCCGGGGAGGCGGCCACCGCCCCGAGTTCGTCCGCGACCAGGTCCTCGGTGACCCGGCGGGCGAAGGCCTGGTCCAGGTAGGGGGCGGCACTCAGGTACCGGGTGACGTCGCCGGGCTCGCTGCCCAGCGGCACGCCGGCGGAGTACGGCACGGACATCGTGGAGCTCCGATCGGAGGACGGGGCGGCCGGGCGGGCACCTCGGCGCGGGCGCCGGGTGGCGGAGGCGGCGGACGGGGGCGCGGCGAGGCCGAGCAGGGCCACGGTGAGGGCGGCCCCCAGCACCAGGCCGAAGCCGGTGGCGAGCGGGATCGTCCCGTCCATCCGGGAGGAGGAGAGTGCGGGGCGGGAGAGGGTCACCACGACGGCGGCCCAGTGGGCCAGGGCGGCGAGCAGGCTGCAGAGCGAGGCCGTGCCCAGGCAGCCGGCCAGCAGCCGCCCGCGGCCCTGGCCGAGCGGCACCAGCCGGGGCACCGTCCAGAACAGGGCCGCCAGCAGGACGACGGTGGTGACGGAGCTGACCACCCGGTTCTCGTTCTGGCTCAACAGCAGGTACGGGTCCGTGCCGTCGTACTCGGCCAGCCAGGCCGGGAACTCGAGCTGGTGCAGCAGCCAGCGCAGCAGGGTGTCCCCGGGCTCGATCCGGAGCAGCTCCTGCTGGGCCGGGGGCAGGCCGATGGCCAGGACCACCGCGAAGAGGGCGTAGAGCCTGCGCCGGACCGACCTGCGGACGGTGCGCCCGGTGTCCATCAGCTCTTTGCCTGCTTCCCGGACGCCGGTGCGGGGACGGTCAGTTGGGCGCTGGACTGCTGGCCGACGGCCTGGTTCGCGACCACGCTGACACCGCCCTGCTGGATCACCCCGTAGTTGAGGATGGTCTGCTGCTGGGTGCTGAAGAGCGTGGTGTCCACGCCGTGGTCGTCGAGGAAGTCCCGGATGGCGGCCAGGGTGTGGCGGTAGAGGGTGGCCAGCGCGCGGTCGGCGTCCACCTCCTGGAAGTAGTTCTGGTAGACCTCGCTGGTGGCCAGCTCGCGGACGCTGAACCGGGCGCCGTAGTCGAAGGTCGGATCCTGGGCGATCGCGGCCAGTTCGTGCTTGCGCCGCCGGGCCCGCCGCCGCCCGTAGCGGGCCTGGACGACCACGGCCACCGGCGCCCGGAACAGCGCGCCGGCCGTCTCCCGCAGGGCGTTCAGCCGCAGGACGCTCCGGCGGGCGTCGGTGAGCCCCTCCGGCAGCAGGTCGACCTCGTGGTAGCGCGGGTGCACCGGCTGGAGCAGGTGCGACTCGGCCTGGATGTGCAGGGTCTTCCCGTTGGTGGACAGGTGGAGGAAGGTGCTGGGCACCACGTCGCCGCCCCAGAGCGGCAGGTGCGCGGCCAGGTAGTGCCGGGCCACGCCGTCCGGGTCCAGGGCGATCCGCTCCACCAGCTCCTCGTCGAGCGAGCCGGGGACGGTCCGGTCCCCGGCCAGGATCCGCCGGTCCCCGGCCAGGGCCGCGCCGTTGGCGAAGACCCGGCTCTCCAGCAGCAGGCCGGTCAGGTTGGTCTCGGCGCGCTCGGGCGGCTCGGCCGCGTGCCGCACGGAGGTGTCCAGGAGCCGCTCGCGGATCGCCGTCGTCACGTCCCGGGCGTCGAACTCCCGCAGCGGGCGGGCGGTCCGGGTGACCGGCTCGTGGGCGGCCAGCAGCGGGACGGCGATCTGCCAGTTGTTGTGGGCCTCGGCGAAGCCCATGAACGGCCGGTAGCCGCTGTACACGGTGAGGTTGCCGCGCTGCGCCGCGGCGATCGCGGCCAGCCGCGGCTCGGTCCACTTCGGGCCGGCCGGCTCGACCGGGGCGTCGGCCCGGAACACCGGGCGGCGCAGGTGGCGCCGTAACCGGGCGTCCACCTCCATGCGGTGACCGAGCGTCAGGCCGTAGGCGACCACGATCCCGGCCAGGGCGGTCAGGCTGGCGGGAGCCGAGCCGTAGTAGGTGCCCCAGAACCAGCTCCAGAACCCCTCCGGCTCCTCGGGGACCACCAGGGCCCGCAGCAGGAACATCACCGCGAGGGCGAGCGGCACGGCGAGGGCGAGCTTCCACGGGGTGGAGGCCGGGGCGGCGAGGCTCCGGCCGTGGCCGGGCCGGGGCGGCCGGTCGGCGTCCCGCCCCCGGCCGAACCAGCGCAGGACCGCGAGGGCGGCCAGGACGGAAAGCAGCCAGGACGGCCCGGTGAGCAGGACCGCGCCGGTCACCGCGCAGAGCGCCAAGTCCCTTTTCTGGCGCAGGGATTGGGCAGCCAGGCCGTGCCGCGCCACCGGGACGAGGTCCAGCCCGGGTGAGGTGGCCACGGCGCCGAAGTCGTCGGCGACCAGGTCCTCGGTGACCCGGCGGGCGAAGGCCGGGTCGGTGTAGCCGGCGGCGCACAGGTACCTGGTCACATCGCCCGGGGTACTGCCGAGCGGGGTGGCGGGGGCGGTCTTCGGCTCGGGCACGGCGGCGCTCCGTTCTCGCGTACGGACGGGCCGCCGGGTGGCCGGGGCGGCGAACCGGAACAGCAGCAGGGCGAGGACCAGGCCGACCAGGGCACCGAACTCGGTGGCGGCCTGGGGGGCGAAGCGGAGCGAGAGCTCCGCGTACTCCAGGTGGCCGGAGGCGGCCCAGGCCGCCAGCAGGTCGGTCAGCGAGCCGAGCAGGCCGGCCAGCACGCCGGTGCCCACGGCACCGGCCAGCAGGTGCCACCGGCCCCGGTCGACGGTCACCAGACGGGGCGTCAGCAGCACCAGGGCCGCCAGCAGGGCGGCGGTGCCGAGGGTGCTGGCCAGCTCGTTCGCGGCCGGGTCGAGCAGCCTGTACGGGTCGGTGCGGGCGTGCTCCGACGCCCAGCCGGGGTAGAGCAGTTGGGAGTCCAGCCAGCCCCCGAGGGAGGACTGGTCCGGGCGCCAGTCCTCGAGCAGCTCCCGGGCCGGCGGGGAGCCCAGCAGGGCCACCACCGTGACCAGCAGGTACAGCCGTGACCGGACCAACTGGCCCGTGGCGCCGTCCGGTTCCATCCGCCCCCCAGTGCGTCAGGTGGCAGAACTCTACGTTTCCGGACGGCGCCTGTCAGGACAACTGCCCAGTCGGGTCAGGCCTTGCGGGCCACGCCCGCCCAGATCGCGGTCTCGGCGTCGGTGGGCTTGGCGGCCTCGTCCGGGCGCCAGGTGGGGGCGGTGACCAGGCCGGGCTCCAGCAGCTCCAGGCCGTCGAAGAAGCGCAGCACGTCGGCCCGGGGGCGCATGGTGAGCTGGGCGGTGGCGGTCTTGTAGACGGCCGGGCCCTTGGAGGCCTGCTCGGGGGTGGAGAAGTCACCGGTGCCGTGCGAGATCGCGACGAAGCTGCCGGAGGGCAGGGCGTCCACCAGGGTGCGGACGACGGCCCACGGGTCGTCGGCGTCGTCGATGAAGTGCAGCACCGCGAAGAGCAGCAGGGCGACCGGCTGGTCGAAGTCGATCACCTTGCGGACCGCGGGGTCGTCCAGGATGGCCGCCGGGTCGCGCAGGTCGGCCTGGACCACCGTGGCGTTGCCCGCGCCGGCGGCGGCCAGCAGGGCGCGGCTGTGCACCAGGACGATCGGGTCGTTGTCCAGGTAGGCGACCTTGGCGTCGGGGTACACCTGCTGGGCGATCTCGTGGGTGTTGCCCGAGGTGGGGATGCCGGTGCCGATGTCCAGGAACTGCTTGATGCCGTGCTCGGTGGCGAGCTCGCGCACCGCGCGCTGGAGGAAGGCGCGGTTGGCCTGGGCGCTGATCCGCACCAGCGGGCTGAGCCCGAGCACCTTCTCGGCGGCCTCCCGGTCGGCCGGGAAGTTGTCCTTGCCGCCCAGGTAGTAGTCGTACATCCGGGCCGGGTGCGGCACCTCGGGGCGCAGGTCGGTGGGCGGCCGCAGTTCGTCCTGGTCGCCCGACATCCAGTCCAGCGAGACGTCCTGATGGTCGGTCATGTCTGTTCTCCCCCGTGGCTGTTCGAGACGGCCGGGTGCCGTGGTGCCGGGCTTGTGCCAGAGGCAGCATAGATGGCCTACGGCTGTTCGGGGGCGGGCTCCGGGGGTTGGGACGGATCGGCGGTGAGCAGGTAGCGGGCGCCGGGGCCGGTGGCGGCGGCGCGGTCGCCCGCGTTGTAGAGGGCGCAGCGGGAGAGGGAGAGGCAGCCACAGCCGATGCAGCCGGTGAGCTTCTGCTTGAGGCGCTCCAGCTCGGCGATCTGCTCGTCGATCCGGGACTGCCAGGACTCGGCGACCCGGCTCCACTCCCCGGCGTTCGGGGCGCGTTCGGCCGGGAGGCGGTCGAGCGCGGTGCGCGCCTCGTCCAGTGAGAGGCCGACCCGCTGGGCGGCCCGGACGAAGGCGACCCGGCGCAGGGTGGCCCGGGCGTAGCGGCGCTGGCCGCCGGCGGTGCGTTCGGCGTGGATCAGGCCGAGCTTCTCGTAGTAGCGCAGCGCGGAGGTGGCCAGGCCGCTGCGGGCGGCGAGTTCGCCGATGGTGAGGAGGTCGTGCCGGGAGAGCGCCATGGGCCGACCCTAACGGCCGTGGCGGGGCGTGGTCGGGAGGGGCTTGACTTGAAGTCGGCTTGAACTTGCAGGCTGTGCCCATGACCTCCGCAGCGACCACACCGCAGAGTTACGGACACCACGACCTGGCCTCCCTGATGGCCCTGATGACCGGCGCCGAGAAGCACGGCCCGGCCGCGACCTCCACCCTGGACGCGCTCTGGGTGCTCTACGACCGGGTGCTCCGGGTCTCCCCGGAGACCGTCGATGACCCCGGGCGGGACCGCTTCCTGCTCTCCAAGGGCCACGGCCCGATGGCCTACTACGCGGTGCTCGCCGCCAAGGGCTTCCTGGACCCGGCGGTGCTCTCCAGCTTCGGCGCCTACGACTCCCCGCTCGGCCACCACCCGGACCGCCTGCTGGTGCCGGGCGCCGAGATCGGCTCCGGCTCGCTCGGCCACGGCCTGCCGCTGGCGGTGGGCACCGCGTTGGGGCTGCGGGCCCAGGGGCTGACCGATCCGGCGGTCTGGGTGCTGGTCGGTGACGCCGAGTTCGACGAGGGCAGCAACCACGAGGCGGTGGCCTTCGCCGGGGCGGCCGGGCTGGACCGGCTGCACGCCGTGGTGATCGACAACTCCTCGGCCACGCACGGCTGGCGGGGCGGGATCGCCTCCCGCTTCGAGGCCGAGGGCTGGTCGGCGGTGACGGTGGACGGCCGGGACCACGAGGCGCTGCACCGGGCGTTCACCGCCCCGCGCGACGGGCGGCCGCACGCGGTGGTCGCCCGGGTCGAGCCCAAGAACTGACGGAACGGAACAGGGGAGAGATCGTGGAGACCACCGAGACCATGCGCGACCGTTTCATCGGCATCACCGGTGAACTGCTGGACCAGGACCCGAGGCTGGCCGTGGTGCTGGCCGACATCAGCGCCGGCAGCCTGCAGGCGGAGGCCGCGCGGCACCCGGACCGGGTGATCAACGTCGGCATCCGGGAGCAGCTGCTGATCGGTGTGACGGGCGGGCTGGCGCTGGCCGGACTGCGGCCGATCGCCCACACCTTCGCCAGCTTCCTGGTGGAACGGCCCTTCGAGCAGGTCAAGTTGGACCTCGGCCACCAGGGCGTCGGCGCGGTGCTGGTCAGCGCGGCCGGCTCCTACGACTGGCCGGCCGGCGGCCGCACCCACATGGCGCCGGGGGATGTCGCCCTGCTGGACACCCTGCCGGGCTGGACAGTGCACGTGCCGGGGCACCCGGACGAGGCGGAGCGGCTGCTGCGGCACGCGGCGGCCGACGGCGACGAGAAGGTGTACGTGCGCCTGTCGGAGCACGCGAACGCGGCGGCGATGCCGGTTGCGCCGGGGCGGTTCCTGACGGTGCGGCAGGGGCGGCGCGGGGTGGTGCTGGCGGTCGGCCCGATGCTGGGCGCGGTGCTCGCGGCCACCGAGGGGCTGGACGTGACGGTGCTCTACGCCGCGACGGTGCGGCCCTTCGACCGGGCGGCGCTCCGGTCGGCGGTCGGGGACGGGCCGGCGGACGTGGTGCTGGTCGAGCCGTACCTGGCGGGCACCTCGGTGGCCGAGGCCAGCGCGGCGCTGGCCGAACTGCCGCACCGGATCCTGGGGTTGGGCGTGCCGAAGGAGGAGCACCGGCACTACGGGACGATCCCGGAGCACCTGGCCGCGTACGGGCTGGACGCGGCGGGGCTGCGGGGGAGGATCACGCCGTTCCTGGGGTGAGCGGCTCCGCGGGGGTCAGTCGATCTCGAGGAGCACGGTGGAGTCCGGGCCGAGCAGCAGGCCGTCGGGGGTCTGTTCGGCCTTGCCGAAGGTGGCCAGGGGGGTGCCCGGGGGGACGGGGAGCAGGCGGTCCTCGGTGGCGAGGTTGACCGCGAGGCGGTGGGGGCCGCGGTGGACGACCAGCCAGTGGGCGGCCTCGTCGAAGTCGACCCGGACGGCCGCCAGGTCGGGGTCGGTGAGGGTGGGGTGGGTGCGCCGCAGGCGGATCAAGTGACGGTACCAGTCGAGGAGTTCGGCGTGGTGGCGGGCGCCCGGTTCGGTCCAGTCGAGGGTGGAGACCAGGACGGTGGCGGGGGACTGCGGGTCGGGGACGTCCTCGGCGGCCCAGCCGTGGGAGGTGAACTCGCGGCGGCGGCCCTGCCGGACGGCCTCGGCCAGCTCGGGGTCGGGGTGGCTGGTGAAGTACTGCCAGGGGGTCGAGGCGCCCCACTCCTCGCCCATGAAGAGCATCGGGGTGAACGGCGAGGTGAGCACCAGGGCCGCCCCGGCGGCCAGCCGCCCGGGGGAGAGGGTGGCGGAGAGCCGGTCGCCGAGCGCCCGGTTGCCGATCTGGTCGTGGGTCTGGGTGTAGCCGAGCAGCCGGTGGCCGAAGGCGGCGGGGAACGGGCGGCCGTGGCTGCGGTCCCGGAACGAGGACCGACTCCCGTCGTGGAAGAAGCCCTTGGTGAGGGTCTTGGCCACGGCGGCGAGCGGTGCGGTGGCGAAGTCGCCGTAGTACGCCTGGGATTCACCGGTGAGGGCGGCGTGCAGGGCGTGGTGGAAGTCGTCGCTCCACTGCGCCGTCAGGCCCAGGCCGCCGGCCTGCCGGGGGTTGGTGGTGCGCGGGTCGTTCAGGTCGGACTCGGCGACCAGGAACAGCGGCCGCCCGGTGGCGGCGCCCAACTTGTCCACCTCGACGGCGAGTTCCTCCAGGAACGGGTACGCCCGGTCGTCGGCCAGCGCGTGCACCGCGTCCAGCCGCAGCCCGTCGATCCGGTAGTCGCGGAGCCAGGCCAGTGCGCTGCCGAGCAGGTAGGCGCGGACCTCGTCGGAGCCGGGGGCGTCCAGGTTCACCGCCGCGCCCCAGGGGGTGTGGTGGCGGTCGGTGAAGTACGGGCCGAAGGCCGGGAGGTAGTTGCCGGACGGGCCGAGGTGGTTGTGGACCACGTCGAGGATCACCCCGATCCCCTTGCGGTGCGCCGCGTCCACGAAGCGCTTGAGCCCCTCCGGGCCGCCGTAGGGCTCGTGCACCGCCCAGAGCGAGACCCCGTCGTAGCCCCAGCCGTGCCGTCCGGGGAAGGGGCAGACGGGGAGCAACTCCACGAAGTCCACGCCGAGTTCGACCAGGTGGTCGAGGCGCTCGGCGGCCGAGGCGAAGGTGCCGCCGGGGGTGAAGGTGCCCACGTGCAGCTCGTACACCACGGCCCCGGGCAGCGCCCGGCCCTGCCACGGGGTGTCGGACCAGTGGAAGGCGGCGTGGTCCACCGGGCGGCTCGGGCCGTCCGGCCCGTGCGGCTGGCGGGGCGAGCGCGGGTCGGGCAGCGCGCGGCCGCCGTCCAGCCGGAAGCCGTAGTCGCCCTCCGGGGCCTCGGCCCGCCACCAGCCGGGGCGGCCCGGCCAGGGCGCCATCGGGTGGGCGGCGCCGTCCACCTCGACCTCGACCCGGGACGCCACCGGCGCCCAGACCTGGTACTGCGTCACTGGGCACTCCCTCGTGCTCGGGTAGTCGTCAAGTCTGGACCAGGAGGGCGACCGGGAGGGAGGTGAGGAGCTCCGCCACCGGTACTTGGCCGCCTTCGAACCGACGCTGCGTCAGCTCCTCGCGCCAGCCGCCCGGCGGCAGCTCCAGGGTGGTGGAGCGCCAGCCGCCGGCGCGCTCCAGCCCGTACGGCAGCCTGGTCACGGCGGTCACCGTGCGCTCTCCCCGGGCGAAGGCCAGCAGGTGGCCGTCGGCCGGGCCGGTGGCGGTCAGCGGGCGGTAGCGGCCCAGCTCGCCGGACCGGCGCAGGTGGAGGGCGGTGGTGGTGAGGTGGAGCTTCTCCCGGGCCGGGTCGCCCGGGCGGGGGGAGGCGGAGTCGGTCAGGCGCACCGCCAGCGCGTCCAGGTCGACCGGGGCCCGGTTGTCCGGGTCGACCAGGGTGTGCAGCGGCTCCTCGCTGCCCTGGTAGAGGTCGGGCACGCCGGGGCCGGTGAGGTGGAGCAGGGCGGCGGCCAGCGAGTTGCTGCGGGCGTAGGGGGCGATCGAGTCGACGAAGCCCTCGATCCGGGGGCGGAGCGAAGGGTCGGCGAGGGCGCCGTGCGCGTAGTCGAGCACGGCGCGCTCGTACCGCTCGTCGGGGTCGGTCCAGGAGGTGGACCGCTTGGCCTCACGGACGGACTTGAGCAGGGTGGCGCCGAGCCGCTCGGGGGTGATCGGCCAGGCGGCGACCAGGGTCTGCCAGAGCAGCCAGGCGGTCGAACGGTCCGGGCAGGGCCCGGCGGCGGTGGTCCAGGCGGCGCACTCGGCGGCCCAGCGCTCGGGCAGCTCGGCGAGCACGGTGAGGCGGGCCCGTGCGTCGGCGCTGCGCTTGGTGTCGTGGGTGGAGAGGGCGGTCATCGAGTGCGGCCGGTGCTCGTCCAAGTAGCCGTACCAGGCGTGGAACTCGGCCGGTCGCAGGCCGGGGTGGGCGGGGCTGCCGCCGACCTCGTTCAGGCTGAGCAGCGCGTTGAAGCGGTAGAAGGCGGTGTCCTCCACGCCCTTGGCGGCCACGGCGGCGGCGGTCTGGCCGAGCCGGGCGCAGAACTCGTCCTTGGCCGGGCTGCGGCCGTACTCGCCGAGGGCCAGCCCGCGGGCCAGCCCGGCGGCACCGCTCAGCCGCGGTGGCACCCCGGCCAGCGCGGCGGCCACGCCCTCGACGGCCCCGGGCGGCGCGGGCTCGCCGGGGACGACGTAGGGGCGGTAGACCGGATAGGCCGTCAGCAGCTCGGCCAGCACCGCCCGGACGGCCCAGGCGGGGTGGTCGGCGAGACCGGTCTCGGCGGCGCAGATCCGGCCGACGAGGCGGACCAGCCGGCTCAGCTCGGCGGACAACTCGCCGTCCGTGGTGAGCAGTTCGGCCCGGCCCCGGCGGATCTCGGTGAGCATGTCGTCGGTAGTGGCTCCGGCTCCGGCTCCGGCTTCGGCTTCGGTGCGGTGCCGCACGGGGCCCGCCGCCGAGCAGTCGATCCGGTAGGCGGTGGCCAGCCGCTCGGCGCCGAGGTGGTCGGTGAGCACGCCGTCGATCCGGCGCAGCGCGTCGTAGCCGGTGGTGCCGGCACAGGGCCAGTCGGCCGGGAGGCGCTCCTCGCCGGTGAGGATCTTCTCGACCACGGTGTAGGCGCCGCCGGTGGCCTCGGCCAGGCGGCGCAGGTAGCCGCGCGGGTCGGCCAGCCCGTCCGGATGGTCGATCCGGAAGCCGTCCAGGACGCCGTCGGCGTGCAGCCGCAGCAGCGTGCGGTGGGTGGCCTCGAAGACCTCGGGGACCTCGACCCGGACGGCGATCAGCTGGTTGACGGTGAAGAACCGACGGTAGTTCAGCTCGCTGTCCGCGACCCGCCACCAGGCCGGCCGGTACCACTGGTGCCGGACCAGCTCCGCGAGCGGCATCGACTCGGTGCCGGGCCGGATCGGCAGCGCGTGCTCGTGGTAGCGCAGCACCGTCCCGTCCACCGTCAGCTGGTCGAGCACCTCGCCGAGCCGCCCGCCGAGCAGCGGCAGCAGCACCCGCCCGCGCTCCGGGGCGTCGGCCGGCCCCCTCTGCGCGGCCCAGTCGATGTCGAACCAGGTCGCGTACGGGGAGTCCGGGCCGTCCCGGAGCACCTGCCAGAGCGGCTGGTTGAGCTGCTCGGGGACGGGCAGCGCCATGTGGTTGGGCACCACGTCGGCGATCAGCCGCAGGTCGTGGCGGTGCGCCTCCTCGGCCAGCGCGCGCAGCGCCGCCTCGCCGCCGAGCTGCTCGCTGATCCGGGTGTGGTCGACGGTGTCGTAGCCGTGGGTGGAGCCGGGAGCGGCCTCCAGCAGCGGGGAGAGGTGCAGGTGCGAGACGCCGAGGGCGGCCAGGTAGGGCACCGCCTCGCGGGCGTCGTGCAGGGTGAAGGCGGGCTGGAGCTGGAGGCGGTAGCTGGCGGTGGGCGGGCGCGGCTGCGCTGACGTCATGGGGTGATGGGTACCCGCCTGTCGGCCTCGTTATGGCGGTGTTGGTGCGAACGGCGTAGCCGTGTCAGGTCGTGACGTGCCGTCAGCCGGCCGCGGGGCGGGGCGCGACGCCGTGCAGCAGGGTGTCGACGATCCGGGCGGCCAGTGCTTCGGGGCCCGGGTCGCCGGGGAGGGCGGGCCCGTGCAGGGCCTCGCCGATCAGGGCGTAGAAGACCCGGCGCGCCCACTCCGGATCGACCTCGGCGGCGATCACGCCGTCGTCCCGCATCCGGGTGAGCAGGGCGGTGCAGCGTCGCGCGATCTCCTCGTGCCGCTGGGCGGCCCGCTCGCTGCCGGCCACCGCCGGGCCCAGCGCGAAGCCCCAGGCGCCCTTGATCCGCAGCACGTTGGCGGTGGCGCGGTGCAGGGCGACCAGCGGCGGGGCGGTCTCGGGGTGGCTGTCCTCGATGGCCTGCGCCAGTCTGTCGGCCGCCTGGGTGGCCAGTGCGTCGAGCAGTGCCTGCCGGTTGGCGAAGCGGCGGTGGACGGTGATCCGGGTGACCCCGGCAGCCTCCGCGATCTGCTCCATCGAGGCGGCCGGATGCTCCGTCAGCACCCGCTCCGCCGCCGCCAGGATCGCGCGGACGCTGCGTTCGGCGTCGGCGCGCAGCGGGCGTCCCGCGGTGGTGCTCATCCCTGCCTCCAGACCGGTCGTCGTCCCCGCAGACGTTACCGCGTGGTTTCTGATACTCGGCTGTTGCATTTCTCTGAACAACAGATACTCTCTTGTATCAGATGACGGAGCGTCAGCTCCCCAGTAGAAGGAGTCCACCTGTGCGCACCACTGCCCTGATCACCGGCGCGTCCTCCGGCCTCGGTGCGGAGTTCGCCGAGCAGCTCGCCGCCCGGGGGCACGACCTCGTCCTGCTCGCCCGCTCCGCCGACCGGCTGGCCGAGCTGGCCCGCCGCCTCGGCGAGACCCACGGGGTGACCGCCCACGTGCTGGTCCAGGACCTCGCCGAGCCGGACGCCGCCCGCCGGGTCGGGGCCGAACTGGCCGCGCGGGGGCTGGAGGTGGACCTGCTGGTCAACAACGCGGGCTTCGGCACCTGCGGCCGCTTCGAGGAGAACGACGCCCGCCGCGACCAGGAGCAGCTGATGGTCAACGTGGTGTCCCTGGTCGGCCTCACCCACGAACTGCTGCCCGGCATGCTGGCGCGCGGCGGGGGAGCGGTGGTGAACGTGGCCTCCACCGCCGCCTTCCAGCCGACCCCGTACTTCGCCGTCTACGGTGCGTCCAAGACCTTCGTGCTGGACTTCGGCCTGGCCCTGCACCAGGAGTACCGCAAGCGCGGCATCAAGGTGCTGACGCTCTGTCCGGGCCCGGTGGAGACCGGCTTCTTCGAGGTGATCGGCACCCGGAAGGCGGCCGTCACGGGGTCCTTCGCCCTGCCGGCGACGGTGGTGCGGGCGGCGCTGCGCGCACTGGACCGGGACCGGGCCTACGTCACCCCGGGGCTGTCCAACCTGGTCGGTGCCCACCTGGCGCCCCGGCGGCCGCGGACCCTGGTGGCGGCCGTGGCGGAGCGGATGTCGCGCGGGGCCCGGGACGCGGAGAAGACGCAGCCGCCCTCCCCGCGGGTCGCGGAGCGGGCGGCTGCGTAGGGCGTCGGCTCAGGCCGGGCGCTGGAGGACCATCAGCGAACGGTCCGTCAGCCAGAGCGTGTCCCCCGCCTTCACCCGGGTGCCGGTGCCACGGGGCGGGAGGGTGGCCAGGGTGGTGTCCACCACGACCTGCCACTCCTCGCCGTGGTCGGCCGGGACGGTGAACTCCAGCGGCTCGGAGTGGGCGTTGAAGAGCAGCAGGAAGGAGTCGTCCACGATCTTGCCGCCGCGCCGGTCCGGCTCCGAGATGGCGTGCCCGTTCAGGAAGACCGAGAGCGACTTGGCGTAGCAGGTCGACCAGTCCTCCTGGGTCATCTCCTCCCCGGCGGGGGTGAACCAGGCGATGTCGGTCAGGTCGTCGTGGGTGCCGGAGACCGGGCGGCCGTGGAAGAACCGGCGGCGGCGGAAGACCGGGTGGTCGCGCCGGAGCCAGATCATCCCCTGGGTGAACTCCAGCAGCGCGGCCTCCGGGCCGGGGCCCTCGGGCCAGTGCACCCAGGAGAGTTCGTTGTCCTGGCAGTAGGCGTTGTTGTTCCCCAGCTGGGTGCGGCCGAACTCGTCGCCGTGCGAGAGCATCGGCACGCCCTGGGAGAGGAACAGCGTGGCGATGAAGTTCCGCTGCTGACGGGCTCTCAGCGCCTCCACCTCGGCGTCCTCGCTGGGGCCCTCCGCGCCGCAGTTCCACGAGCGGTTGAAGGACTCGCCGTCGCGGCTGTCCTCGCCGTTGGCCTGGTTGTGCTTCTCGTTGTAGGAGACCAGGTCCCGCAGGGTGAAGCCGTCGTGGCAGGTGACGAAGTTGATCGAGGCGATCGGGCGGCGTCCGTCGTTCTGGTACAGGTCGGAGGAGCCGGTGAGCCGGGAGCCGAACTCGGCCAGCGTCGCGTTCTCCCCGCGCCAGAGGTCGCGGACGGTGTCCCGGTACATCCCGTTCCACTCCGTCCAGAGCGGCGGGAAGTTGCCGACCTGGTAGCCGCCCTCGCCCAAGTCCCAGGGCTCGGCGATCAGCTTGGCCTGGGAGACCACCGGGTCCTGCTGGCAGAGGTCGAAGAAGGAGGAGAGCCGGTCCACCTCGTGGAACTGGCGGGCCAGGGTGGCCGCCAGGTCGAAGCGGAAGCCGTCCACGTGCATCTCGGTGACCCAGTACCGCAGCGAGTCCATGATCAGCTGGAGCACGTGCGGGCTGCGCATCAGCAGGCTGTTCCCGGTGCCGGTGGTGTCCTCGTAGAAGCGCTGGTCCTTGGCCAGGCGGTAGTACGAGGCGTTGTCCAGGCCGCGGAAGGAGAGCGTCGGGCCCAGGTGGTTCCCCTCCGCGGTGTGGTTGTAGACCACGTCGAGGATCACCTCGATGCCGGCCGCGTGCAGCGCCTTCACCATCGACTTGAACTCCTGCACCTGCTGCCCGCGGTCGCCGCCGGAGGAGTAGGAGGAGTGCGGGGCGAAGAACCCGATGGTGTTGTAGCCCCAGTAGTTGGAGAGCCCGAGGTCGCGCAGCCGGTGGTCGCGGACGAACTGGTGCACCGGCATCAGCTCGATCGCCGTGACCCCGAGCTTGGCCAGGTGCTCGATCACCGCCGGATGGCCGATGCCGGCGTAGGTGCCCCGGATCTCGTCCGGGATGCCGGGGTGCAGCCTGGTCAGGCCCTTGACGTGCGCCTCGTAGAGCACCGTGCGGTGGTAGTCGGTGCGCGGCGGGCGGTCGTTCCCCCAGTCGAAGTAGGGGTTGATCACCACGGAGTGCATGGTGTGCGGGGCGGAGTCCAGGTCGTTCCGCCGCTCGGGGGCGCCGAAGTGGTAGCCGTAGACGGACTCGTCCCAGTCGATGTGGCCGCTCATCGCCTTGGCGTACGGGTCCAGCAGCAGCTTGGAGCTGTTGTGCCGCTGGCCCAGCCCGGGGTTGTGCGGGCCGTGCACCCGGAAGCCGTACCGCTGGCCGGGCTGGATCCCGGGCAGGTAGGCGTGCCGGACGAAGGCGTCCGTCTCGCGCAGCTCCACCGACTGCTCCGAGCCGTCCTCGCCGAGCAGACAGAGCTCGATCCGGTCGGCGCTCTCGGAGAACACCGCGAAGTTGGTACCGGCCCCGTCATAGGTGGCTCCGAGCGGGTACGGCTGCCCCGGCCAGATCTGCATCCTGCCTCAACTTCCCTGGCACATAGCGGAATTGACGCTTCAATCGAGATGCCCGGCATCCTGCCGGGGCATGCCCGTACGGCTCGTGCCGTGACGCACGGCACAGCTCGATGTTCCCCGGCCTCCGCTCCCCGGACGAGCGAATGGCCGTCGGTTCGCCCGAACGAGTGTCCGTCCCCGCAGCATTCCCGCGCACTTGACGGAGTGCGAGGCACTCGCCGGAGCGAGGGTTGTGCGGCCGGGCCGGTCCAAGGGGCTGCGCCCCCGTCGCTGCGGGCAGTACTCTTGATCGTCCGTCAGATCGCGGCCGGACCGATCGCGGCAGGGCCCGGCAGCGGGCCGAGAGGTGTGAGGTAGCGCATGGTGGTCCCCGCCGACGGCCCGGGCGGCTCCGGCCGGAGCGAGGCACCGACGGCCGTGCTGCGCGGCGGCCCGCCGAGGCGCTCCACCGTCCCGCCCCAGGGCGGCCCGGCCGAGAGCGTCCCGCTGGCCTGGACGGCGGGCCAGTGGGGGATGGCCGACCAGCGGGTACGGCTGGCCGGCCGGGCGTACGTCTGGCTCAACCTGGTCGAGCAGCGCCTGCGCTCCCTGGTGGACGAGGTGCTCCGCCCGGTCTACGCGCCCGCCCACGGCGAGGACTGGGTGACGGCCGCGGCCGGCCCGGCCGGCGAGGAGTGGGTGCACCGGGCCGGCGCGGTCCGCGAGGTCAGCCGCCGCAAGGGCTACCTGCTCGACCCGGCCGACGACGACCCGCTGGTCTTCCTCACCCTCCCGCAGCTGCGCGAGCTGATGGTGCAGCACTGGCCGTGCTTCGAACCGCACCTGATCGACCGCCGGGAGGTCGAGCTCGCCCTGGACGAGCTGGAGGTCGCCCGGCACGTGGTCTCCCGCAACCGCAGCCTCTCCACCACCGTGCTGGCCCAGACCGAGCGGGCCGCCGCCCGGCTGCTCGGCCTGCTGGACGGCGGGGGCGGCGGCGGGGTGCCCGGCGACGTGGTCGAGGAGCTGGTCGGCGGCCGCTTCGCCGACGTGGTCTCGGTGCACGCCGACCGGGTCCGGCTCCAGCGCGAGCTGCCGGTCGAGGACCTGCTGGACGGCGCCCGCCGGCTGGACGCCCTCGGCATCGGCCTCGGCATGCTCTGCCAGAACTACACCGGCAAGCGCCTGGTCCGGCTCGCCTCCGACGGCTGCCGGGTCCGGCTGCTCTTCCTCAACCCGGCCGGCAGCGCCGTCCGCCGCCGCGAGCGCGAACTCGGCCTCGGGCGCGGCGAACTGGCCCGCTCGATCGAGATGAACATCATGCACGTCCGCCGGGTCCGGGCCCACCTGCGGGACCAGGCCTCCTTCGAGATCCGGGTCTTCGACGAGACCCCGCGCTTCACCGCCTACCTGGTGGACGGCCCGCGCACCCCCGGGCGGCGGCGCTCCGGGGACATCGGCGTGGTCCAGCCCTACCTGCGGCGCACCCGGGGCATCGAGTCGCCCGCGCTGGTGCTGCGCGGCGGCGGCGCCGAGCCGGGGCTGCTGGAGGTCTACCGCGAGGAGTTCGAGGACAGCTGGGGAGACTCCCGGGCGGTTTCGTGAAAACCGCCCCGACGGGACCGACGACGGGACCCACGGCGGGACCCGGCGGCAGGGGATGTCACAGGGGCACGCGATGATGGGGTCCACAGCGACCGCACCGACGGAAGGACATCTCGGATGAGCTGGTGGAAGGAGCCCCTGGTCGGCTTCGATCTGGAGACCACGGGCACCGACCCGGCCATCTCCCGGATCGTCACCGCCGCACTGGTCGACACCACGGGCGGCCGCCCGGAGCGCGTGCTCAACTGGCTGCTCGACCCGGGCGTCCCCGTCCCGGCCGACGCCACCGCGATCCACGGCATCACCGACGAGCAGGCCCGCAGGGACGGCCGCCCGGCCGCGCTCGGGGTCGAGGAGATCGCCCACGCCCTGTGCGAGCGGCTGACCGCCGGCCGGCCGGTGGTGGCCTTCAACGCCCCGTTCGACCTCTCCCTGCTCGACGCCGAACTCGCCCGCCACGGCCGCCCCTCGCTGGCCGCCCGCCTCGGCGGCGAGGTCCTCCCGGTGATCGACGCCCTGGTCGTCGACCGCGCCGTCGACCGCTACCGGCGCGGCTCGCGCACCCTGCAGAACGTCTGCGAGGTCTACGGCGTAGAGCTCACCGACGCCCACGAGGCCGGCAGCGACGCCCTCGCCGCGGTCCGCGTCGCCGTCGCCCTCGGCGAGCGCTACCCCGCCGAGGTCGGCGCCCTGACGCCGGCCCAGCTGCACACCCGTCAGATCACTTGGCACCGCACCTGGGCGGCCGACCTCCAGGCCTGGCTGCGCCGCGAGAAGGACCCGGCCGCGGAGATAGACCCGGCCTGGCCGCTCCGCTAGGGCCTTCGGCCCCCAGGGGCGCGAGGAACTGCGCGGGCTGGAAAGGCAGCACGTGCAACTGGCTGACGGTGGTTCAGTTGCAGGTGAGCCGCTTCCGATTCGCGCAGTTCCTCGCGCCCCTGGGTCGCTGCAACTGAACGTCGCGCCCGCGGGGGACCGCTTACGTGGCGGGGAACGTCGGGGTGTAGCCGTTGGCCGCCAGCCAGGGGAGGAGTTTGGCGAGGGCGGCCACCGTCTGGGTGCGGTCGCCCCCCGCGTCGTGGAGGAGGACGACGCCGCCGGGGCGGAGGTCGTGTTGGACGCGGGCCAGGATGGTGTCGGCGCCGGGGCGGCTCCAGTCGCGGGGGTCGACGGACCAGCCGAGGGGGCGCAGCCCGTTCTGGGCGGCGACCGACCGGTTCTCGTCGGTGAAGGCGCCGCCGGGCGCGCGGAACCAGGGGATCTGGGTGCCCGGGCCGCCAGCCTGGATGATCATCGCCTTGGCGTTGACGATCTCGTTCACCATCCGCTGACGCGGCAGCCGGTCGAACGGCAGTGGGTGGCTCACGCTGTGGTCGCAGAGCCGGTGCCCCTCCGCGCGGATGCGCCGGACCAGCTCCGGGTGCGCGGCGGCGTTGTTCCCGGTGACGCAGAAGGTGGCCCGGACGCCGTACCGGGCGAGCAGGTCCAGGACCTGGCCGGTCGCCGCCCCGGGCCCGTCGTCGAAGGTCAGCGCGACGCCCTTGCCGGTCCCGGTGGAGGACACCACCTCGGTCGAAGTCCCTTGCGGGGGAGTCGGTTTGGGGGTGCTCGGCTTCGGTGGCGGCGGCTTGGACGGGGATGGGGACGGGGACGGCGGCTTCGGCGAGGGCGTGCGCGTCGGTGTCGGTGTTGGAGTCGGGGTCGGCGTCGGGCTGGGCGTAGGAGTGACCGTCGGCGTCGGCGTCGGCGTGGCCGTACGGCTGGGGGTCGGTGACGGAGCGTCGGAGGAGGCCGAGGAGGAGGGCGGTGCCGTCACCGACCCCGAGGCGACGGGGGCGGCGGAGCAGCCGGCCAGGAGGGCGGCGAGCAGGGCCGGCAGGGCGAGGCGTGACCGGTGGCGGGGTGTCCACATGGCGGGTGGCTCCTGGGGTCGCGGACCGGCGGGGAGGCACCAGCAAGGACGAGGCGAACACCTGCCCGGGTTCCACGAGGCGGAGTGCACCGGCGCGAACCGGCCAAGGTCAGAACGGGTACCAGCGCACCTCGGTGGCCCCCTCCCGGAGCGAGCGCACCCGCCGGGTGAACTCGGCCAGCGCCGCCGGGTTCCCGGCCGCCTGCTGCGCCACCCAGGAGGCGCTGGCGGTCTCCCGGGCACCGCGCAGCACCGCGAAGCCGGGCCAGTCGCGGACGTCCAGGCCGTAGGCCTCGGTGAAGGCGAGGTACTCCTCGGCCGGTACGCCGTAGCGGTCGTGGCTGAGGGCGAGGACGACCAGGTCGTGTTCGCGCAGGTCGCTGGAGACCGTCTCCAGGTCGAGCAGCACCGGCCCGTCCGCGCCGACGTGGACGTTGCGGGGGAGGGCGTCGCCGTGGATCACCCCCGGGGGCAGCGCCGGCACCAGCTCGGCGAGGGCGGCCTGGTGGTCGGCCCGGCGGGCGCGCAGGAAGGCGACGTCCTCGGGGGCGACCACCTCGGCGGCGGTGGCCAGCCAGCGGTCCACCGGGGCGAGCAGGTCGCGCGCGGGGAGGTCGAACGGCGCGGCGGGCAGCGCGTGCAGGGCGCGCAGCAGCGGGGCCAGGTCGGCCGGGCGGGCCGGGCGGACGGCCGGGGCGAGCCGGTGCCAGAAGGTGACGGGGTGTCCGTCCACCTCGAACGCGGTGGGCGCCCAGGGGCGGACCACCGGGAGGCCCTGCCCGTCCAGCCAGTCCGCGACGGCCAGTTCGCGTCCGGCCCGCCCGGCCACCTCCGGGCCCCGGCCCACCTTGGCGACCACGGCGGGGGAGCCGAGGTCGAAGACGGCGTTCTCCGCGAGCGTGAGCAGCTCGGCGCCCCGCGGCTCGGGGAGCCCGGCGGCGGCGCAGGCGCGGGCGAGCAGGGCGGTGGCACGGGGGGCGTCGAAGACGGTCATCCGAGCATCATCGCCCAGCGTCGCCTCCCCGCCGTTCCCGTGGTGTCCGACCCGAGGCCGGAACCGGGCCGGGCGGCCGGAACTGACGGCCCGTCGGATCCGTGGGGGTCGGTCTCAGGGTGGAACTCCACCTTGAGGGGGAGGCGTATCCGCCCGGAGCAGGAGGTGACGGCCGCCGTGGGCGGGTCAGGATGGAGCCCGGGCCGTTCCGCGGCCTCAAGGGGGGTGCACCGACCAGGGGCCGCCCGTCCGGTCGGGCGGGGGCTCTCGTAGGATGCTCACACTCACTTACCTGCCGACCGGCTAACAAACAGCCGGTCACTGCCGTCGCCCGTGTCCCGTCCCCCAAGGGCTGCGGTGAACCATGCCCAGGAGGCACAGCGAGCATGTTCCACCGGATCGGACAATTCGTCGTCAAGCGCGCATGGTGGGTGATCATCGCCTGGGTGGTCGCCGCCTTCGGGATCATCGCCACCGCGCCGCCGCTGACCGCGCAGACTGACCAGAGCAGCTTCCTGCCGCGCCACTACGAGTCCATCCGGGCCGCAGTGGTGCAGCAGGAGGCGTTCCCCGCCAGCTTCACGCCCTCCGCCTTCGTGCTCTTCGAGCGCGTCGACGGCGGCCCGCTCACCGAGGCCGACAAGGCGTCGATGGCCAAGATCGTCCAAGGCATCGACGACAAGAAGGTCAAGTTCGTCGAGCACGTCCTGCCGGTGAGCGACCAGTCCACCTCCAAGGACGGCAGGTACGCCCTGTCGCCGATCGGCATGGAGAAGGACAAGGCCTACACGCCCGAGGCCGCCGACTCCGCCAAGGAACTGCGCGAGACCGCCAAGCAGCTCGGCGAGGGCAGCACCCTCAAGGTGCAGCTGGGCGGCCAGGTCGCGCAGAACCTGGACCAGAAGGACTCCTCCGAGCTGGCCAACGCGCTGATCGGCCTCGGCACGATCGTGATCATCCTGCTCACGCTCGGCATCATCTTCCGCAGCCCGATCATCGCCTTCCTGCCGGTGGTCTCGGTCTTCGTCTACTCGATGGTCGCCAACGGCCTGATCGGGTACGCGGTGAAGGCCTTCGGCCTCAAGGCCGATAGCTCGGTCTCGGCGATCCTGATCATCGTGCTGTTCGGTGTCGGCACCGACTACTTCCTCTTCCTGATGTTCCGTTACCGCGAGCGCCTGCGCGCCGGTGACGACCGGAAGGAGGCCGTGGTCAACGCGGTCGGCCGGGTCGGCGAGGCCATCACCTCCGCCGCCGGTGCCGTGATCGTGGCGTTCAGCGTGCTGGTGATCTCCAGCCTCGGGATGTTCAAGGCCATGGGCCCCTCGCTGGCCATCGCGGTCGGCGTGACCGCGGTCGCCTCGGTCACCCTGGTGCCGGCCATCCTGTCGCTGATCCCGGAGAAGGTGCTGTTCTGGCCGTCCAAGGCCTGGCAGCGCGAGCCGAAGGGCGCCAAGTTCGCCGCCTTCGGCCGGATGGTGCAGCGCCGTCCGCTGGTGGTCGCGATCGCCTCCGGCGCCCTGCTGCTCGCCTTCTCGGCGGCCGCCCTCGGCTACAAGGGCACCTTCGACCTGGCGGCCGGCTCGATGCCCAAGACCAAGGAGTCGATGGTCGTCCAGGACACCATGATGAAGGCCTTCTCGGCCGGCGCCGCCGACCCGAGCCACGTCTTCGTCAAGGGCAAGGACGGCGCCAAGCTGGACGAGTCCACGTTCGCCGGGTACGCCGCCGAGCTGGGCAAGGTCCCCGGCGTGGCGTTGGTCGGCCCGAAGCCCGAGGTCAGCAAGGACGGCACGGTCGCCGACTTCACCGTCATGCTCAAGGACGGTCCGGCCACCAACGAGGCCATCGAGACGGTGACCGGTCTGCGCGAGACCGCCCACGCCAAGACCCCGACGGGCACCGACGCCCTGGTCGGCGGCGTGACCTCGATCTACAAGGACATCAACTCCGCGATGGCCCGCGACTACTCGCTGGTCTTCCCGATCGCGGCCGTCCTGATCATGCTGATCCTCGGCCTGCTGCTGCGCAGCGTGGTCGCCCCCTGGTACCTGATGGCGGCCGTCGGCCTCGGCTTCACCGCCACCATCGGCGCCACCAGCCTGATGTTCCAGCACGTCCAGGGCGAGACGGGCGTGATGTTCATGCTCCCGATGCTCATCTACCTGTTCGTGGTGGCCATCGGCACCGACTACAACATCCTGATGATCGCCCGTCTCCGGGAGGAGGCGGCCGAGGGCCACGACCCGCGCACCGCCGCCTCGCTGGCGATCCGTCACGGTGGCCCGACCATCGCGGCGGCCGGCTTCATCCTGGCGGCCACCTTCGGCACCATGCTGCTGGCGGGGAACATCTTCTTCAGCGAGATCGGCTTCTCGGTGGCCTTCGGCATCATCGTCTCGGCCTTCGTGATGTCGCTGTTCTTCACCCCGGCGCTGACCGCGCTGCTCGGCAAGTGGGCCTGGTGGCCGGGCCACGCCCAGCTGCCGGGCCACGGCACCGAGCCCGCCGCCGTGCGGAGCCCGGAGCCGGCCGGCCGCCACTGAGGCACTACTGAGGCACCGCAGGCAGCAGTACCCGCATCACCCCGGGGTGGCGGACCGTGCAGACGGCCCGCCGCCCCAGGGCGCGGAAAAAATCTCTGATCTTCTCGGGCCCACCCGTGCTACAGTCGAAGCAGTTGCAGTTTTGGTTCCCATGAACGTATGTGTGCGCCTGCTGGTACCAACCAACAGGCGCATTTGTTTTGTCCGGTGTTTTGTCTCCGGATGGGGATCGCGGCTACTTGGAGCCTACGAGGTGTGGGTTCCTTGCCCCAGTTTTTAGAGGAGACGGTTATGGCTACCGGCACCGTGAAGTGGTTCAACAGCGAAAAGGGCTTCGGCTTCATCGAGCAGCAGGGTGGCGGCCCGGACGTGTTCGCCCACTACTCGAACATCAGCGCCAATGGCTTCCGTGAGCTCGTCGAGGGCCAGCAGGTCGAGTTCGACGTGACGCAGGGCCAGAAGGGCCCGCAGGCCGAGAACATCCGCGTCATCGGCTGAAGCTGATCCACGCGAGAGCGAGGGCCCGTACCGCACGGTGCGGGCCCTCCCTCATGCCGCCGAACGGCCGGGGCGGCAAAACCCTCCTGACGGCCGATCACCAGGACGATCGCCACGCGCGCATCCACGTGCCCGCCGGTGGCCATCGGCCGTCCAGGATGGAGTACCACCCCGTATGAGCACCCCCGCACGCCCGCCGCGCGCTCGTCGAAGCCCGCAGCAGTCCACCGATCGCACCCAGTCCGCAGGCCGTGGCCAGTCCGGCGAGCGCAGCCAGCAGTCCCGCACCGGTGGCCGTGGTGGCCAGCAGCAGGGCGGCCGTGGCGGCCAGCAGGCCGGCGGCGCCCGTCGTGCCCCGCGGGCCCGTACCGCGCCGCCGGCCCCCGCCGACTTCACCGTGGTCGAGGGCACCCCGGCCCGGCCGCCGGCCGCCACCTTCGCCGAGCTGGAGATGCCCAAGGGCCTGCTCTCGGCGCTCGGCCAGCAGGGCGTGACCGAGCCCTTCCCGATCCAGTCCGCCACCCTGCCGGACGCGCTCGCCGGGCGCGACGTGCTCGGCCGCGGCCGCACCGGCTCCGGCAAGACGCTGGCCTTCGGCCTGTCGCTGCTGGCCCGCACCGCCGGCAAGCGCGCCTCCGCGCGCAGCCCGCTGGCCCTGGTGCTGGTGCCCACCCGTGAGCTGGCCCAGCAGGTCACCGACGCGCTCACCCCCTACGCCACCGCCGTGAACCTGCGGATCGCCACCGTGGTCGGCGGCATGTCGATCAACCGCCAGGCCAACGCGGTGCGCCGCGGGGCCGAGGTGCTGGTCGCCACCCCGGGCCGGCTGGACGACCTGATCAACCGTCAGGACGTGCAGCTCGGCGACGTGCAGATCACGGTGCTCGACGAGGCCGACCAGATGGCCGACATGGGCTTCCTGCCGCAGGTCACCAAGCTGCTGGAGCAGGTCGCCGAGGGCGGGCAGCGGATGCTGTTCTCCGCCACCCTGGACCGCAACGTCGACCGCCTGGTGCAGCGCTTCCTCACCGACCCGGTCACCCACTCGGTGGACCCCTCGGCCGGCGCCGTCACCACCATGGACCACCACCTGCTGCAGCTGGAGGCGGCCGACAAGGTCTCCGCCGCCGCGCACATCGCCTCCCGCGAGGGGCGCCTGATCATGTTCGTGCACACCAAGCACGGCGCCGACCGGCTGGCCAAGCAGCTGCTGGCCAGCGGCGTCCGGGCGGCCGCGCTGCACGGCGGCAAGTCCCAGCCCCAGCGCAACCGGGTGCTGGACCAGTTCCGGGACGGCCACGTCACCGCGCTGATCGCCACCAACGTGGCGGCCCGCGGCATCCACATCGACGGCCTCGACATGGTCGTCAACGTGGACCCGCCGATCGACCACAAGGACTACCTGCACCGCGGCGGCCGCACCGCCCGGGCCGGCGAGTCCGGCACCGTGGTCACCCTGGTGCTGCCCGAGCAGCGCCGCGAGGTCAGCCGCCTGATGACCACCGCCGGCATCCGGCCGACCGTCACCAAGGTGCGCCCCGGCGACGCCGAGCTGGCGAAGATCACCGGCGCCCGCACCCCGAGCGGCGTCGCCATCACGCTGGCCCCGCCGGTGGCGGCCACCCCGGCCGCCGAGTCCGCCAACTCGGGCCAGCCGCGCCGCCGCGCCCCCAAGCGCTCCGGTCTGCCCGCCGACGTGGACATGAACGGCAACGCCCGTCGCCCCCGCCCCAAGCAGCGGGTCGGCGCCGGTGGTTCCGGCTCCGGTTCCGGCGGCTCGGGCGGCGGCCGCACGGCGGCCGGCTTCATCGGCAAGTCCTCGGGCCGCAAGCCGGGCTCCGGCGCCAAGAGCGGCTCCAACTACGGCACCGGCCGCCAGCGCCGCAAGGCCGACTAGTCGTCACGACCGGGCTCTGACCGAGCGTCAGAACAGGCTCCCCACAGGGGCGGTGGACCATCGCGGTCCGCCGCCCCAGTGGCGTTCCCGGGCTCAGCGCGTGGCCGCGAGCCGGCCCAGGCGGGTGGTGGTCTCCTCGTCGCGCGGGGAGAAGACCACCAGCTGGAAGCCGTCGGGGGCCTGGAGGACCAGCTGGTCGATCCGCAGCAGGCCGACCGTCTCGTGGGCCAAGTCCTTGGCCGTGCCGGAGCGTTCGCTGATCTGGTGCTCGTCCAGCCAGCGGCCGGCCTCCGGGAAGTGGGCCCGCAGGCGGTCCAGGGTGACGGCCAGGGCCGGGCGGTCGCCGGCGGCGGCCCGGAGCTGGGCGACCAGGCGGCGGGCGTGGCGCTCCCAGTCCACGGTGCGGTCGCGGTTGGGGCGGTGGGCGAAGGCCAGCCAGGCGAGGTTGCGGTCGGCGGGGGCCTGGCGGGAGAACGTGAACAGGGCGTCGGCCTCCGGGTTCCAGGCCCGCACCTGCCAGTCGGCGTCCATCAGGAAGGCCGGGGCCGGGGACTGCGCGGTGGTCAACCGGGCCAGCGGGGCCGGGAGTTCGGACGGCGTCGGGGCCTCGGCGGCGGACGGGTCGGCGGCCAGCCGGAACAGGTAGTCGGTCTCCGCCCGGTCCAGCCGCAGGGTGCGGGCCAGACTGCCCAGCACCTCGGCCGAGGGGTTGATCCGCCGCCCCTGTTCCAGCCAGGTGTACCAGGTGACCCCGACCCCGGCGAGCAGCGCCAGCTCCTCCCGGCGCAGGCCCGGGGTGCGGCGGCGCACGCCCGGGGCCAGGCCGACCTGTTCGGGGGTCAGCCGGGCGCGGCGGGTGCGCAGGAAGTCGGACAGTTCGGTGCGCCGCTCGTCGCGCCGCAGTGCGGTGACGGCCATGTGGTTCCCCCTGGTCCTGGTAGCCGGACTACCAGTATCACCAGGCACTGCTGCGGTTCCGCACGGGGCGGGAGGGTGGAGTCATCGCAAGGACGCGGGACCGCCGCCGAGGCGGTACCGCTGGTGAAGGAGTACCGAGATGACGAACCGTCCGATCCGTGCCGCCGCCGTGGCCGTGGTGGCCGCCGCCCTGCTGGGCGGGGCCGTGGCCCCCGCCGTCGCTCAGCCCCGTCCGAGCGCCGCCGCGTCCGCGCCGGTGCTGGCCGGGCACGCCGACAGCCTGCACCCCGAGGACGCCGTCTGGGACGCCGGGCACGGCCGCTTCCTGGTCGGCTCGATCCGGCACGGCACCGTCTCCGTGGTCCGCCCCGACGGCTCGGTGCGCACCCTGGTGGACGACCCCGCCAAGCTGGTCTCGGTGATCGGCATCCAGATCGACCGGGCCCGCAACCGGGTCCTGGTGGCCAACGCCGACCCCGGCTTCGGTCTGCGCCACGACGCCGCCAAGGTGGTCGCGGGCATCGGTGCGTACGACCTGGAGACCGGGCGGCGGCTGTTCTACACCGACCTGGCGGCGGTGGCCGCCGACGGTGGGCGGCACTTCGCCAACGACATCGCGCTGGGCCCGGACGGCGAGGCGTACGTGACCGACTCCTTCGCCCCGGTGCTGTACCGGGTGCGGCCTGACGGCCGGGCCTCGGTGATCCTGCGGGACCAGCGGCTGGCCGCGCCGGTGGGCGGCTTCGGGCTGAACGGCATCGCGCGGCACGGGCGGACGCTGCTGATCGCCAAGTACGACGACGGCACGCTGTGGCGGGTGCCGGTCGACCGGCCCGCCGACGTCCGGCAGGTGCGGCTGACCGGCCCGAAGGCGATCGGCCTGGACGGCCTGTACAGCTCCTCCGAGGGCCGCCTGCTGGGCGTCACCAACACCCTGGGCGGCGCCGGGGCCGACACCCTGGTCGACATCCGCTCCACGGACGGCTGGCGCACCGCCGTCCTGACGGCCCGTCCGTCAGCCGACCCGGCGCCGACCGCGGTGGTGGCCGGGCCGCACGGCTCCGTCTACACGCTGTCCGGCCGGATGGACCTGCTGTTCGGCGGCACCACGGACGACCGGTTCACCCTGCGTAGGCTGTGACCCATGGAACTCGACGCGCAGCGCCTCGACGAGCAGAGTCTTGACGAGCAGAGCCTCGGCGAGCAGGAACGGTGCCTGGACGAGCTGCTCACCGCACTCGGCCTGGTCTGGGACGAGCCCGCCGACCCGCGCGTCGAGGCGCTGGCCGCGCGTCAGCCGCTCTACCCGCAGTACCACCGGGTCGGCCACAAGCGGCAGTTGCTCTTCCGCACGCTGGAGGCCGGGCCCCGGCAGCGGGTGCTGGAGCACTACCCGGCGGTGCTGCGGGCGGTGGCCGCCGACCGTGACCCGAACTCGCCGCGCTGGCTGGTCGCGGTGCTCGCCGGCGCGGTCGGCCCGCGCCGGGCCCGGGCGGACCTGGACGCGGCCGGGGCCTCGGTGGCGGCGCTGCGCTGGGCGCTGCCCGAGAGCTAGTGCCTCCCCCGGCAAGGTTTGCCCCGTCGCGCCGCCCGGCACGCACTCTCGCCGCCGAACGACGCTCCTCATGGGGCAAACCTTGCCGGGGGAGGCACTAGCGGACCACCTCGACGGCGGTGCGGACGTACGGCCGGTCGGTGGGAGCCAGGGACTCCGAGGGGCCGGCGGCGCGGAGCACCACGTCCAGGACGGCGTCCGGGTCGCAGGCGTAGCCGCCGCTGGCCCAGGCCGGGTTGGCCTCGACCACGGACCAGGTGCCGTCGGAGAGCTGCCCGACGTCGACCACCACGGCGCTGGGCAGGCCGCCGGAGGTGAGCACGTCGGCGGCGAAGTCCAGGGCGGCGGGCGGGACTTCGGGGGAGACGGCGAGGTCGCCGTCGACCGCGTAGCGGCTCGCGGTGCGGACGGTGCCGTCCAGGGCGAAGAGCCGGTACTCGGTGGTGAACGTGACCACGTCGCTGACCAGGACCGGGGTGTCGTCGCCCAGCGCGTCCGGGCCGGGCAGGCCGCTGCCGTCCGGGTAGGCGCGGGCCGGGAAGAGCTTGTCGCCGGGCGGCTTCAGGAAGGCGGGGCGGCGCAGCCGGCGGGCCTCGGCCAGGGTGGTGCACTCCACCTGACGGCCCAGCAGCTCCCGGGGCAGCGTGGTCAGCCAGCCGTCCGGCGGCTCCAGCGGTGCGACGCCGAGCACCTCGCCCACGACGTCGGCGAACAGTGGCCCGCCGTACAGGTGCGCGGGCCGCAGCGTGGCGAGCCACTCCGGGGCCTCCCAGCGCGTGGCGGTGTGGGCGGTGAGCCCTCGGAGCCGGGCGCGGGTGAGGAGTTGGAGCCCGGTCTCGTTGATCCGGGGCGCGAGCAGGAGGAGCGTCATGCGGCCCATGGTCGCCGACCGGCCCGGGCGGTGGCGATCGGATTCTCCCTGCCGCGATCGGAGATCCCATGATCAAATGGTGGTATGACGGTGACGCGGAAGTCCCTGGGCCCCCTGCACTTCGCCGGTGACCGCTGGGTGGTGGGCGATCCGGAACGGCAGGGCGGCGCCGCCTGGGTGGACTTCCTCTCGGACGGGATGCTCATCCACACCCGGGCCGGCGAGGAGGAACTGCTGCCCTGGGAGCGGGTGATGAACGGGATCTCCGTCACCATGGGCGCGAAGTACCCCGGGCGCGGCTCCGCGTTCTCGATCCGCGGCTGGCTGGCCGGAATGCCCGGACCGTTCCAGGGGCGGTTCGGCGGCTACCTGCACATGACGGTGCGTCATCCGTACGACGACCAGACGGTGTTCTTCGACCGACACCCGCACGGGTACAGCAACGGGGAGCTCCTCCTCCTCGACCTGGCCCTGTGTCACGTGGTCAACGGCGGTGACGCGCACCTGCTCGGTGACCAGGCCTGGCTGGCCGCGCTGGTGGAACGCCTGTACAACAGCACCCCCCGCGAGCGGCGGACCTGGAAGCGGCTGGAAGCCCTGGTGGAAGAGGCCCGGAAGGCGGCCGACGCGGCGGCGGGGGAGGCGGGGGAGACGGCCGAATGACGGACCGGGCACCGGCCGACCGGCTGGTCACCGACGCCGGGGAGCGGCCGCTGTCGACCGGGACGGGCGGCCGCTCCCGGACGTGCTGACCCGTCGTTCGGAGGGGGCCGTCCGGCTCCGGTTCGTGGTCGAATGGCGGGGACGGGACTTCGACGGCGGGCTCGGCAGGGGAGTGGCGACGGTGGGCGAACTGGACGGCAGGACCGCGCTGGTGACGGGTGGTTCGCGGGGGATCGGGCGGGCGGTCGCGCTGCGGCTGGCCGCTGACGGGGCGTTGGTCGCGGTCCACTACGGGGGCGACGGGGCGGCCGCCGCCGAGACGGTGGCGCTGATCGCGGAGGCGGGCGGTCGGTCGTTCGCGGTGCGCGCCCGGTTCGGTGAGGACGGGGCGGTGGACCGGCTGTTCGACGGGCTGGCCGCCGGGCTGGCGGATCACGGCGCGGACGGCCTGGACGTGCTGGTCAACAACGCCGGCATCCACGCGGCCGGGTCGGTCGGGCAGCTCACCGAGGAGGAGTTCGGGCGGCTGCTGGCGGTCAACGTGAGCGCACCGCTCTTCGTGGTGCAGCGGGCGCTTCCGCTGCTGCGGGACGGCGGACGGATCGTCAACGTGGGTTCGGCGGCGACCAGGATCGCCGACCCCCGGCAGATCGGCTACACCGTCAGCAAGGCGGCGCTGGCCGCGCTCGCCCCCTCCCTGGCCAACGAGCTGGGGCTGCGGGGGATCACCGTGAACACGGTCGAGCCCGGGGTGGTGCGGACCGACATGACGGCCGGCTGGACCGGCGTGCCCGAGGCGGTGGCCGGCCTGGCGTCGATCACCGCGCTCCGCCGGATCGGCGAGCCGGGCGACGTCGCGGACGTGGTGGGCTTCCTGGCCGGGCCGCAGGGCCGCTGGGTGACCGGCCAGACCATCGACGTCTCCGGTGGCACCTGGCTGGGGCCGGTCGCGGGATCCTGACGGATCGTCAGTCTGGCCTGACCTGGTCGCCTCGGCCGGACGCCCCCGCCGTCAGGCCGCCAGCAGGCCCGAGCGGCGGGCGGCCCGGTCGTAGCGGTGGAGGAGCAGCTCGGCGAGCTCGGGGCCCGCTCCGAGGACCGGGGCGACCAGGTCGACGCCGGCGGTGCGGGCGGCCTCGGTGATCCGGTCGGGGAGCAGGCCGGGGGCCAGCAGGTAGGGGGCGACGGCGAGTTGGCGCACGTCCGGGGTGGCGCGCAGGGCGGCGATGACGTCGACCGGGTGCGGTGGGACGGCGGAGGCGTGGGCGACCTCGACGGCGGCGAAGCCGCGGGTGCGGCGGTACTCCTCGGCGACCGCGCGGGTGGCGGCGTTGGCGGCCTGGTCGGAGGAGCCGGCGGCGGCCAGCACCAGCCCGGTGCGCGGGGCGTCGGCGAGGTCGAGGCCGGCCTCGGCGAGGCGGCGGTCCAGGGCGGCGAGCAGCAGCGGGGAGGGGCCGAGCACGTCGGCGACCGGGAGGGTGTGGGCCCCGGCCTCGCGGAGGGCGGCCGGGATGTCGCTGCGGGCGTGGAAGGCCCGGTTGAGCAGCAGCGGGACGGCGACGGCGTCGCGCAGCCGGGGCGCGACCTGGCCGAGCCGGGGCGCGCAGTGGTCCAGGTAGGCGGTGCTGGTCTCCAAGCCGGGCCGCAGCGAACGGACTTGGCGGGTCAGCGCGTCCACCGTGGCGGCGTGCCGGGGGTCCCGGCTGCCGTGGGCGATGAGCAGCAGGGCCGGCCCGCCCGCGCCACCGGTCTGGTGGCGGGGCGCGGGCGGACGGCCGGAGCGGAGCATCGGACCGGCCTTACCGGGTGCCGGCCAGCAGGCCGCGGTTGCGCAGCACGCGGCGCTCCAGCGGGCTGAAGACGAGGAGGTCGATGGCGACGCCCACCAGCAGGATCAGGATGATGCCGAGCAGGACGCCGGACATGTCGTTGAACTCGCGCTGGTTCTCCAGGTAGCGGCCGAGGCCGATGCCCAGGTCGGGGGAGGCGGCGATGAGTTCGGCGGCCATCAGGGAGCGCCAGGAGAACGCCCAGCCCTGCTTGAGCCCGGCGAGGTAGCCGGGGAGGGCGCCGGGGAGCAGGATGTGGCGGGCCTGGACCAGGCCGGTGGCGCCCATGGTGCGGCCGGCCCGGAGCAGGATCGGGGGCACCTGGTCGATGCCGGCCACCAGGCCGTTGGCGATCGAGGGGACGGCGCCGAGCAGGATGACGGCGTACATGGTCTGGTTGTTGATGCCGAGCCAGATGACGCAGGCGGGGACCCAGGCGACCGAGGGCAGTGACTGCAGGCCGGACAGGATCGGGCCGATCGCGGCGCGCACCGGCTTGACCTGGGAGACCAGCAGGCCGATGGGGGTGCCGATCAGGACCGAGAGGCCGAAGCCGGACAGGCCGCGCCAGAGGCTGGTCCAGATGTAGGAGAAGAGGGTGCCCTGGCCCCACAGGTCGGTGAGCGAGGCCCAGACCATGCCGGGGCTGGGGAGCTTGTACTCGTTGGTGAGTTCCAGGCTGAACGCGCCCTGCCAGACGGCCAGCACCAGGGCGATGGCGATCAGCGGCGGCAGGGCCTTCTGACGCAGCGTCACCAGCAGCGGGGTGCGGGTGGTGGTGACGGCGTCCAGGGCGTCCAGGCCGGCGCCGACGTCGGCGGTACTGGGGCTCGGGGTCTTGTCGAGCAGGGGGGTGGTGTCAGTGCTGGCCATGGCGGCGGATCTCCCCACGCAGCTCGTCGGTGATTTCGATGGACAGGTCGGCCACGCCGGGGGACTCGATCCGGCGGGGCTGCGGGAGGTCGATGCGCCACTCCTTGGCGACCCGGCCGGGCCGGGAGGAGAGCAGGACCACGCGCTGGGCGAGGCGGACGGCCTCGCGCACGTTGTGGGTGACGAACAGGACGGTGAGCTTCTGCTCGGCCCAGATCCGGGTGAGCTCGTCGTGCAGGACGTCGCGGGTGATGGCGTCGAGCGCGGCGAACGGCTCGTCCATCAGCAGGACGTCGCTGCCCTGGGCCAGCGCCCGGGCCAGCGCGACGCGTTGGCGCATGCCGCCGGAGAGCTCGTGCACCCGCTTGCCGTGCGCGCCGTGCAGGCGGACCAGCTCCAGCAGGCGCTCGGCCTCGGCGCGCCGCTCGGCCTTGGGGGTGCCGCCGAGCTGCAGGGCGAGCTCGATGTTCTTGCCGGCCGTCAGCCAGGGGAAGAGCGCGTGCTCCTGGAACATCAACGCCGGGCGGCGGCCCGCGAGTTCGATGTTCCCGGCGGAGGGCTTGTCCAGCCCGGCCACCAGGTTGAGCAGGGTGGACTTGCCACAGCCCGAGGCGCCGAGCAGGGTGACGAACTCACCCGGGGCGACGTCCAGGGTGATGTCGTCGAGCACGTGGGTGGCCGCGCCCGGGCGGCCGAAGGACTTGTGGACGTGCGAGATCCGGACGGCGGGGGCGCCGGTCGGGACCTCGGCGCTCTGCGCGCTCTTCGAGGTGGTCAGTGCCGTGGTCATCTCCGGGCACCTCCTGGGTGACTGGTCTGGCGGCTGGCGAGGGGAGTGGGAGCCGGGGTCCGGCCCCGCCCGGCCCGTTGACTGGGCATCGACCGGGCTGGGCGGGGGCACGGACCTCGGAGTTCGACGGCGCTGCTTACTTGGTGCCGAGGCCGGCGTCCGCGACGACGGGCTGGCTCTTCTCCTTGAGCACCTTGTTGAGCAGCGTCAGGTCGTAGATCCCGGCCAGGTTGGGCTTCTTGAGGAGGCCGGCGGTCACCGCGTTCTCGGCCTCCTTCTGGAGGGTGGAGGCCAGCGGGTCGTCGATGAAGTCGATGTCCGCCCAGGCCGGGTCGAGGATGGCGGGCTCCAGGGCGTTGCCGGCCGCGTCCTTGATGGCGGCGTTGGCGGCCTCCTTGGCCTTGGCCGGGTTCGCCTTGATGTAGGCGTTGGTGTTCACCGAGCCGCGCAGCACGGCCTCGACCACGTCCGGGTGCTCCTTGAGGAACTTCTGCGAGACGATGATGTTGGTGATCACGAACTTGTTGTCGGGCCACAGGGACTTCTCGTTGAGGAGTTCCTTGGCGCCCAGGGTGACCAGCTTCGAGGCGGTGGGCTCGGGGACCCAGGCGCCGTCGATGGAGCCGGACTTGTAGGCGTCGGGGGTGACCTTGTTGTCCGAGCGGACCACCGAGACGTCGCCGGCGCCGGAGTTGGCGTCGACCTTCCAGCCCTTGCCGTTCAGGAAGCTGAGCAGCGCGACGTCCTGGGTGTTGCCGATCTGCGGGGTGGCGATCTTCTTGCCCTTGAGGTCGTCCACCGACTTGATCTTGTCGGGGTTGACGACCAGCTTGACGCCGCCGGAGGCCGCACCACCGATGATCTTCAGGGACTCGCCGTTGGACTTGGTGAAGCCGTTGATGGCGGGCGAGGGGCCGATCCAGCCGATGTCGATGGAGCCCGCGTTGAGGGCCTCGATCTCGGCGGGGCCCGCGTTGAAGATCTGGGTCTTGACCTGGGTGGCGCCCAGCTCCTTCTGGATCAGGCCCTCCTTCAGGCCGACCAGCGGGGTGCCGTGGGTCAGGTTGGCGAAGTAGCCGATCTTCACCGTGTCGGCCGAGAGCTTCGCGGCGCCGGCCGAGGAGGAGGCCGGGGCGGCGGCGGGGGCCTTGTCGTCGCTCTTGGAGCCGTAGCCGCAGGCGGAGAGCAGGCCGATCGCGGTCAGGCCCGCAACGGTGGCGGTGGCGGTCCGTCTGAACCGGGTGGAGGTGCCGTGCTGCGCAGTCATTGCTTCGTCCTCTGGCAAGTTCATGGAAGAAAGAAAGAAAGTCGGGCGTGGGTGCCTGCGGATCCGGAACGACCGCCGCTGTGGGAAGCGGCCGCCCCGGTGACAGGGGCTCTCAGAGCCCCTGCCCGCCTGCACATCGCGTCAGCCCGCCCTGGCCACTGCCGAGGACGCCGCTGCCGATGCGGCCGCCTTCCTTGTCCATGCCGGAGAACGCCTCACTGGGCATCAGACCCAGTCCTCCTCGTCGGATCGCTGTGCTGCGGGGGTGGTGTCGAAGGCCTCGCCCGCCATGCCGGCGGTGAGGGTGGTGCCGTCGGCCGGGTCGATCAGCAGGAAGGACCCGGTGCGGCGGTTGTCGGCGTAGGGGTCGAGCGCGAGCGGCTCGGCGGTGCGGAGCACCACGTGGCCGATCTCGTTGACCGCCAACCCGCTTGCGCCGGAACGCTGTTCGAGACTGTCGATGTCGATGCGGTAGCTGATCTCCTTGACCAGCGCGCGCACCGTGCGGGTGGTGTGCTTGAGCAGCACCCGGGCGCCGACGGTCAGTGGGCGCTCGCTCAGGTGGCAGACGGTGGCCTCGACGTCCTTGGTGGGGACGGGAGCCGCACCGGCCGCGATCAGGTCGCCGCGGGAGATGTCGATGTCGTCGGCCAGCCGGACCGTCACGGACTGGGGGGCCCAGGCGATGTCGGTCTCGGTGCCGAGGGCGTCGATGCCGGCCACGGTGGTGGTGCGCCCGGCCGGCAGCACGGTGACGGCGTCACCGACGCGCAGCACGCCGGAGGCCAACTGGCCCGCGTAGCCGCGGTAGTCGGGCAGCTCGGCGGTCTGCGGACGGATCACGTACTGGACCGGGAAGCGGGCCGGCTGCTCGCTGGGGTCGGTGCCGACCGGCACGCTCTCCAGGTGCTCCAGCAGGGTGGGGCCGCCGTACCAGTCCATGTGGGCGGACGGCTCGACCACGTTGTCCCCGGCCAGTGCCGAGATCGGGATCGCGACGATGTCGGTGACGCCGAGCGAGGCCGCGTAGGTGGTGAACTCCTCGGCGATCCGCGCGAAGACGGTCTCGGCGTACTCGACCAGGTCCATCTTGTTGACTGCCAGCACCACGTGCGGCACCCGCAGCAGGGCGGCCACGGCCGCGTGCCGGCGGGTCTGCTCGACCACGCCGTTGCGGGCGTCGACCAGCACCACGGCCAGCTCGGCGGTGGAGGCGCCGGTGACCATGTTGCGGGTGTACTGCACGTGGCCGGGGGTGTCGGCGAGGATGAACCGGCGCCGGGCGGTGGCGAAGTAGCGGTACGCCACGTCGATGGTGATGCCCTGCTCGCGCTCGGCCCGCAGACCGTCCGTCAGCAGCGCCAGGTCCGGCGTCTCCTGACCGCGGCTCAGGGAGGCGCGCTCGACGGCCTCCAGCTGGTCGGCCAGCACGGACTTGGAGTCGTGCAGCAGGCGGCCGACCAGGGTGGACTTGCCGTCGTCGACGGAGCCGGCGGTGGCGAAGCGCAGCAGCGAGGTGGCGGTTGCTTCCTGGGTGGTGCTCATCTTTAGAAGTACCCTTCGCGCTTGCGGTCTTCCATCGCGGCCTCGGACAGCTTGTCGTCGGCGCGGGTGGCGCCGCGCTCGGTGAGGCGGCTGGCGGCGATCTCGGTGATGATCTCCGCATTGGTGGCGGCGTCGGAGTCGACCGCGCCGGTGCAGGACATGTCGCCGACGGTGCGGTAGCGGATCAGGCGGGTCACCACCTGCTCGCTCTCCTTGGGGCCGCCCCACTCACCGGCGGTCAGCCACATGCCGTCGCGCTTGAAGACCTCGCGCTCGTGGGCGTAGTAGATGCCCGGCAGCTCGATCTTCTCCCGCTCGATGTACTGCCAGACGTCCAGCTCGGTCCAGTTGGAGAGCGGGAAGACGCGCACGTGCTCGCCGGCGGCGTGGCGGCCGTTGTAGAGCGACCACAGCTCGGGGCGCTGGCGGCGCGGGTCCCAGGCGCCGAACTCGTCGCGCAGGGAGAAGACGCGCTCCTTGGCGCGGGCCTTCTCCTCGTCGCGGCGGCCGCCGCCGAAGACGGCGTCGAACTTGTGGGACTCGATGGCGTCCAGCAGCGGCACCGTCTGCAGCGGGTTGCGGGTGCCGTCGGGGCGCTCGCGCAGGCGGCCGTCGTCGATGAAGTCCTGGACGTTCGCGACGTACAGGCGCAGGTTGTGCTTGGCCGCGACCCGGTCCCGGTACTCGATGACCTCGGGGAAGTTGTGGCCGGTGTCCACGTGCAGCAGGGCGAAGGGGACCGGCGCGGGGGCGAAGGCCTTGAGCGCCAGGTGCAGCATGACGATGGAGTCCTTGCCGCCGGAGAACAGGATCACCGGCCGCTCGAACTCGCCCGCCACCTCGCGGAAGATGTGCACCGACTCCGCCTCGAGCGCGTCCAGGTGCGACAGCGCGAACGGCGACTCGGTCTCCAGCGGGCTGTGGGTCGCGGTGGTCATGCCAGGCCCCTCTCGGTCAGGAAGGCGTACAGCTCGGCGGCGGATTCCTCCACCAGGCGGCCCTGCGTCTGGAGCCTCAACTCCGGCTTCTCCGGGGCCTCGTAGGGGTCGTCCACGCCGGTCAGGCCGGAGATCTCACCGGCCGCCTGCTTGGCGTACAGGCCCTTGACGTCCCGCTCCGAGCAGAGCTCCACCGGCGTGGCCACGTGCACCTCGAGGAACTCGGTGCCGAGCGACGCGTGGCGCTCGCGGACGGCGGCCCGGGAGTCGGCGTACGGGGCGATCACCGGGGCCAGCACCTTCACGCCGTTGCGGGCCAGCTTCTCGGCGACGAAGCCGATCCGCGCCACGTTGGTGTGCCGGTCCTCCCTGCTGAACCCCAGCCCCTTGGAGAGGAATTCGCGGATCTCGTCACCGTCGAGGACCTCGACCTTGTGGCCCTCGGCGCGCAGCCGCTCGGCCAGCGCGAAGGCCAGCGTGGTCTTGCCCGCGCTCGGCAGCCCGGTCAGCCACACCGTGGCGCCGCGCTCGCAGGGGGCGGCCTGCGGGGCCGCCTCTGCGGCTCCGTCGGCGGCCAGGGTGTGGACTGTGCTCACGGGTCGTTCTCCTAGGGGTGGTTGACGGTCGGTCAGCTGGTCAGAGGTGGATGCCGCACTCGGTCTTGCCCGAGCCGGCCCAGCGGCCGGAGCGGCCCTCCTCGCCCTCGCCCGGCTTGGCGGTGCAGGAGAGCGGCGAGCAGCCGATCGAGGTGTAGCCCTCCCACAGCAGCGGGTTGAGCAGCACCCCGTTGGCGGCGACGTAGGCGTCCACGTCGTCCTGGGTCCAGCGGGCGATCGGGGCGATCTTCACCTTGCGGCGCTTGGCGTCCCAGGCCACCACCGGGGTGTTGGCCCGCGACGGCGACTCGTCCCGGCGCAGGCCGGTGGCCCAGGCGTCGTAGGCGGCCAGGCCGCGGTTGAGCGGCTCGACCTTGCGCAGGGCGCAGCACAGGTCGTTGTCCCGGTCGTGCAGGTTCGGCCCGTACTGGGCGTCCTGCTCGGCCACGGTCTGCAGCGGCTTGAGGGTGATGACGTTGACCGGCATCACCGCGGCCACCGCGTCCCGGGTGCCCAGGGTCTCGGCGAAGTGGTAGCCGGTGTCCAGGAAGACCACGTCCACTCCGGGGAAGACCGAGGAGGCGAGGTGGGCCACCACGGCGTCCTCCATCGAGGAGGTGACGCAGAACCGCGAGCCGAAGGTCTCGGCGGCCCAGCGCAGCACCTCCTGCGCCGGAGCCTCCTCCAGCTCGACGGCCGCCTTGGCGGCTATCGCCTCGTAGTCAGTCACGCTGCTCATGTGCCGTTCCCCCGTGGGTGGTTGACAGCAGGCCCAGGTACTTCAGCTGGAACGCCCGGCGGCAGGAGTGGCACTCCCAGGCGCCGTGGCCGGCCTCCGAGGGCCGCAGGTCCTCGTCGCCGCAGTACGGGCAGTGGAAGGGGGCGGCTCGCTCGCTCACGACAGCTGCTCCTCACTGGCCCGGGCCGTCCACTGGGCGAAGCGCTCGCCCTCGGTGCGGTCCTCCTGGTAGCGCGTCAGGACCCGCTCCACGTAGTCCGGCAGACCGTCCTTGGTGACCTTGAGGCCGCGGACCTTGCGGCCGAAGCCGGCCTCCAGGCCGAGCGCGCCGCCCAGGTGCACCTGGTAGCCCTCGACCTGCTCGCCGTTCTCGTCGGTCACCAGCTGGCCCTTGAGGCCGATGTCGGCGACCTGGATCCGGGCGCAGGCGTTCGGGCAGCCGTTGATGTTGATGGTCAGCGGCTCGGCGAACTCCGGGAGGCGGGCCTCCAGTTCGTCGATCAGGGTGCGGCCGCGCTCCTTGGTCTCGACGATCGCCAGCTTGCAGTACTCGATGCCGGTGCAGGCCATCGTGCCGCGGCGGAACGGCGAGGGGGTGACCCGCAGGTCCAGCGCCTCCAGGCCGGCCACCAGCGACTCGACCCGGTCCTCGGGGACGTCGAGGACCAGCATCTTCTGCTCGGCGGTGGTGCGCAGCCGGTCGGAGCCGTGCTCGGCGGCCAGCTCGGCGATCTGGCCGAGCAGCTTGCCGTTGACCCGGCCGACCCGCGGGGCGAAGCCGACGTAGTAGTTGCCGTCCTTCTGCCGGTGCACGCCGACGTGGTCGCGCCAGGTGCCGCTGGGCTCCTTCGGCGCCGGGCCGTCCACCAGCTTGTACTTGAGGTACTCGTCCTCCAGCACCTGGCGGAACTTCTCCGGGCCCCAGTCGGCGACCAGGAACTTCAACCGGGCGCGGTTGCGCAGGCGGCGGTAGCCGTAGTCGCGGAAGATGCCGATCACGCCGCCGTAGACGTCGGCCACCTCGTCCAGCGGGACCCAGGCGTTGAGCCGGACGCCCAGCTTGGGGTTGGTGGAGAGGCCGCCGCCGACCCAGAGGTCGAAGCCCGGGCCGTGCTCGGGGTGCTCCACGCCGACGAAGGCGATGTCGTTGATCTCGTGCGCCACGTCCAGCAGCGGCGAGCCGGAGATCGCCGACTTGAACTTGCGCGGCAGGTTGGAGAAGTCCTTGTTGCCGATGAACCGCTGCATGATCTCGTCGATGGCGGGCGTGCCGTCGATGATCTCGTCCTCGGCGATCCCGGCGACCGGGGAGCCCAGGATGACGCGCGGGGTGTCGCCGCAGGCCTCGGTGGTGGAGAGGCCGACCGCCTCCAGGGTCTGCCAGATCGCCGGGACGTCCTCGATCCGGATCCAGTGGTACTGGACGTTCTGGCGGTCGGTCAGGTCGGCGGTGCCGCGGCCGTACTTCTCCGAGACCTCGGCGATCGCCTTCAGCTGGGCCACCGTCAGGCGGCCGCCGTCGATCCGGACCCGGAGCATGAAGAACTCGGCGTCCAGCTCGTGCGGCTCCAGGATCGCGGTCTTGCCGCCGTCGATCCCCTCCTTGCGCTGGGTGTACAGACCCCACCAGCGCATCCGGCCGCGCAGGTCGGCCGGGTCGATGGACTCGAAGCCGCGCTGGGCGTAGATCGTCTCAATGCGCGTCCGCACGTTGAGACCGTCGTCGTCCTTCTTGAACTGCTCGTTCGGGTTCAGCGGGGTCCGGTGTCCAAGGCCCCACTGACCCTCGCCACGGTGGCGGGTCACCTTGCGGGCGGCCGCGGGGCGGCGCGCGGGGGCGCCGTCGGCCGGGGGCTCGACCGTTTCGGGGGTGCTGGCCATGGTGAAGTCCTTAAGGCAGTGGCTCTGGTGGCGGCTGCGGGGCTTCCGGGCACGGACCTGCTGTGACCTGCGGGTTCTCCGCGAGATACGGGGGAGCAGTGACCTTGCCAGGGGCCTCGCGCATCCGCAGCGGCGGGGACGGCGAAGAGGTTCGCGCCGGGTGCGGTGGAAGGCGGCGGGGTGGGCTCAGGTCACCGGACAGATGGCGCTGGACACGCGAAGGAGATCGACGTGAAGTCGACCTACTAGGGTGGTTCCGGCGCTCGGCATGGCAAGAGATTCGCACGCCGCACGACCCCCGGTCCACCAACGTCCGGATGGTGGACTCCTGAGTGTCGACTGATGAGACGCCGCCCGCTCCGCCGCAGCCCGGACGGTCGGTGAGACCTCGTCAGGTTGCTCGTGGGTCCGCCGCCCAGGGACCGATAGGTTAGGGGCGTGCAAGCAGCAGGGGAAACCAGCAGGACGGGGGCCGAGCGCCCCTCCCGGCGGCGCCGTCGCGGACGGCGCGCGCGGCGTTCGACGTGGCGTCAGACCGCCTGGACGCTGGTGAAGGACACCACCAACACCTGCGTCGAGTACCGGGTCACCGGACTCGCGGCGGAGGCGGCTTTCTTCACGCTGCTCTCCATCCCCCCGCTGCTGCTCTGCCTGGCCGGCACCCTCGGGTACCTGGACGACATCCTCGGCGCCGGCACCATCGAGAAGCTGGAGCAGGACATCCTGCAGGCCAGCGCCACCGTGCTGGCCCCCAGCTCGATCCAGCAGATCGTCCAGCCGCTGCTGAACGGCGTCTTCGACGAGGGCGGCCGGCCCGACCTGATCTCGATCGGCTTCCTGCTCTCGCTCTGGTCCGGATCACGGGCGCTCTACATCTTCATCGACACCATCACCGTGATGTACGGCCTGGACGGCAAGCGCGGCATCGTGAAGACCCGGCTGATGTCGCTCGCCCTCTACCTGGGCGCCCTGGTGATCGGCTCCCTGGTGCTGCCGCTGCTGCTGGCCGGGCCCGGGCTGGTGCGCAACGCGCTGCCCGACTCGGCCGGGGTGATCGACGCGCTCTACTGGCCGGTGGCGATCCTGCTGTTGGTGGTCTTCCTCACCACCCTCTACCACGTGGCCGTGCCGGTCTCCACGCCCTGGCGGGAGGACATCCCCGGCGCCCTGGTGGCCCTGGTGGTGCTGGTGGTGTGCAGCGTGCTGCTCCGGCTCTACCTGGTCAGCTCGATCGAGGGCCGCTCGCTGTACGGGCAGCTGGCCGCGCCGGTCGCGGTGCTGCTCTGGATCGGCGTGGTGGCCCTCGCGGTGCTGATCGGCGCCGCGATGAACGCCGCGCTGGACCGCCGCTGGCCCACCATCGAGACCGCCGACGCCCGCGCCGAGAACGAGCGCGCCAGCGAGGAGGCGGCCGCCGCCGTGGTCCGCGAGGCCACCGCCCGCCGGGCCGTGGAGCGGGCCCGGCTGGCCCGCGAGCTGGGCCTGGGAGAGGGCCACGAGGACGACCTGGACGAGGACGACGAGGGCGACCCGCCCTCCGAGTACCCGGAGCGCTGGGCCGACTTCCTGCCCCCGGGCAACCTGCGCGGCCGCCTCGGCAACGGAGGCGCGCACCGCCGCCGCCGTCCGCCGCCCCCGCCGGACAGCGACCGGCCGGGCGGGTCCTGGCAGGTCTGACGGGGTGGAAAAAAGGAGGTGCGTGGCCGGCCGGTGGTTCGCTAAGGTCGCCCGCGTCGGGAGCGAGCCGCTCCCGGGGAACAGCCGCTGAGCAAGAAGGAGGTGACGGCCGTGATGACTGTCGTCATGACGGACGCCGTCCGCGTCCCGCAGGTCCTCGTTCGTACCTCCGTGGTCTCCGGCTGACACCCCCTCAAGCTCCGCGCCGTGCGCGGACCGCCGGGGCCACCCCTTTGAAGGGTCACCCCGAAGTTGAATCTCTCCACCACCTCTGACCTCTCGCTGTCCGGCTACGGCTGGAACGACGAGTGGGCCTCCGAGTTCGCCCTCCACGCCGACGCCGGCCTGCGGCCCGGTCGCGTCACCCGGGTCGACCGGGGGATGTGCGACGTCTTCCTCGACGACGACGGCTCCGGCGCGCCCGGAACCGTCCGGGCCGACCTGCGCCCGGTCCGCATCTCGGACCCGGCCGAGTGGGTCTGCACCGGCGACTGGGTCGGCGTCGACCTGACGACCGCTCCGCTGCCCAGCGTCGCGGCCGTGCTGCCCAGGACCACCGCGATCATCCGCTCCACCGCGGGCAAGCGGTCCGAGGGCCAGGTGCTCGCGGCCAACGTGGACACCGTGATGATCGCCGTCTCGCTGGCGGCCGACCCGGACCTGGGCCGGATCGAGCGCTTCGTCGCGCTCGCCTGGGAGTCCGGCGCCGAGCCGCTGGTCGTGCTGACCAAGAGCGACCTGGTCGGCGACGCCGACTTCGTCAAGGACGACGTCGAGGGCGTGGCCCCCGGCGTCACCGTGCTCGCGGTGAGCGCCGAGACCGGCGAGGGCATCGACGTGCTGCGGGCCTGCCTGGGCACCACCAGCGCGCTGATCGGCCAGTCCGGCGCGGGCAAGTCCACCCTCACCAACGCGCTCAGCTCCTCCGAGGCGATGGTCGTCCAGTCCACCCGCTCGGTGGACGAGAAGGGCCGGCACACCACCACCACCCGCGAGATGATCCCGCTGCCCGGCGGCGGCGTGGTCATCGACACCCCGGGCCTGCGCGGCGCCGGCCTCTTCGGCGGCGAGGGCCTCGCGGTGGCCTTCGCCGAGATCGAGGAGCTGTCCGCCGACTGCCGCTTCCACGACTGCGGGCACGCCGGCGAGCCGGGCTGCGCGGTGCAGGCCGCGATGGAGGAGGGCACCCTCCCGGTGCGCCGCTGGGAGAGCTACCAGAAGCTCCAGCGGGAGAACGCCTGGATCGCCTCCCGGACCGACGCCCGGCTGGCGGCCGAGCGTCTCAAGAAGTGGAAGACCATCACCAAGTCGGTTCGTGCCAACGGCGGCTCGCCGAAGAAGTGACGCCGCCTCACACCTGAGGGCCGCACCCCGGACCGGGGCGCGGCCCTCGGCCGTCTCACGGGCGCGTCTCACGCCTCGGGCAGCCGCCCGGTGCGGATCACCTCGGCGTACCAGCGCGCGCTGTCCTTGGGCGTGCGGCGCTGGCTGGCGAAGTCCACGTGCACCATGCCGAAGCGCTTGCCGTAGCCGAAGGACCACTCGAAGTTGTCCAGCAGCGACCAGAGGAAGTACCCGCCCACCGGCACCCCGTCCGCCGCCGCCCGCCGCACCGCGTCCAGGTGCCCGTGCAGGTACGCCACCCGCTCCGGGTCGTGCACCGCGCCGCTCGGGTCGCTGTAGTCGTCGTAGGCGGCGCCGTTCTCGGTGACCAGCAGCGGCAGGCCGGGCAGCTCGTCCCGCAGGCGGGTGAGCAGCTCGTACAGGCCGTCGGCGTCCACCGGCCACCCCATCGCGGTCCGGCTGCCCTCGGCGGGCAGGAAGCGCACGCCCTCGTCGGCCGGCCAGGGGGAGACCTCCCCGGCGTGGCCGTCCTGGCGCGGTGCGGGGGCTGACGGGTCGTCGGCGCCGACCACGGTCGGGGTGTAGTAGTTGATGCCCAGCGAGTCGAGCGGGCGGGAGATCTCCGCCAGGTCGCCGTCGTGGACGAAACCCCAGTCGGTGACGTGCGCGGTGTCGGCCAGCACGTCGGCGGGGTAGCTGCCCTTGAACACCGGGTCGAGGAAGATCCGGTTGGCCAGGCCGTCGATCCGCCGCGCCGCGTCCAGGTCGGCGGGGGACTGGCTGACGGCGCGGACGGCGGCCAGGTTGAGGGTGAGCGAGACCTGGGCGGTGGCCGGCAGCTCGGCGCGGAGCGCCGCCGTGCCCAGACCGTGCGCCAGCAGCAGGTGGTGATGGGCCGTCAGCGCCTCCACCGGGCTGGTCCGGCCCGGGGCGTGCACGCCGGAGCCGTAGCCGAGGAAGGCCGAGCACCAGGGCTCGTTGAGCGTGGTCCAGGTCGGGATCCGGTCGCCGAGGCGGCGGGCCGCGACGGTGGCGTACTCGGCGAAGCGGTACGCGGTGTCGCGGTTGAGCCAGCCGCCGCCCGCGGCGGAGCCGCCCTTCGACGGAGTCTCGAGCTCCTGCGGGAGGTCCCAGTGGTAGAGCGTGACCACGGGCGTGATGCCCTTGTCCAGCAGCTCGTCCACCAGCCGGTCGTAGAAGTCCAGCCCGGCCTCGTTGGCCGGGCCGGTGCCGCCCGGCCGCACCCGCGGCCAGGAGAGCGAGAACCGGTAGGCGCCCAGGCCGAGTTCGGCCATCAGCGCGACGTCCTCGCGGTAGCGGTGGTAGTGGTCGCAGGCGATGTCGCCGGTGTCGCCGTTGCGGACCTTGCCGGGGGTACGGCTGAAGGTGTCCCAGATGGACGGGGAGCGCCCGCCCTCGGCGGCTGCGCCCTCGATCTGGTACGCGGCGGTGGCCGCGCCCCAGACGAAGCCGGTGGGGAAGTCGGTGGGACGGTCGGAGCGGACGGGGGCCGGTAGGGCTGCTACGGACATGTCGCCTTCCATGGGTGACTACGGTAGAGGGCTCAGCCCTTGACGGCGCCCTGCATGATGCCGCCGACTATCTGACGGCCCAGCAGGGCGAAGACCAGGAGCACGGGGAGGGTGCCGATCAGGGTGCCCGCCATCACGATCGACTGGTCCGGGACGTAGCCCTGGCCGAGCGATTTGAGGGCCACCTGCACGGTCGGGTTCTGCGAACTCAGCGCCACCACCGGCCAGAAGAAGTCGTTCCAGGTGGCCATGAAGGTGAGCATGGCGAGCACGGCCATGCCAGGGCGGGCCACCGGCAGCACGATCGAGCGGAAGATCCGCAGGGTGGAGGCGCCGTCCATCCGGCCGGCCTCGATCAGCTCGTCCGGCAGTGCCTGGAGCAGGAACTGGCGCATGAAGAAGACGCCGAAGGCGGAGACCAGCGAGGGCAGGATCACCGAGGGCAGCTTGTTCTGCAGGTCCAGCTTCACGATCACCATGAAGAGCGGGATCACCCCGAGCTGTGGCGGGATCATCATGGTGCCCACCGTGATCGCCAGCAGCAACCCCCGTCCCCGGAACCGGAGTTTGGCGAAGGCGAAGCCGGCCAGGGTGGAGGAGAGCACCACCCCGACGGTGACCGCCACCGAGACGATCAGCGAGTTGAGCAGCGCGGTGCCGATCGCGGCCTGCTCCAGCGCCTGGCCGATGTTGTGGAACAGGTTGGGGCCGGGGGTGAGCGCCGGAGTCGCCGAACTGAGCTCGGAGTTGGAGCGGCTGGCGGCCACCAGGGTCCAGTAGAAGGGGAAGACGAAGAGCAGGGTGGCCGCGATCAGCACCGCGTAGGCGAGCGGCCCGCCCTGGAGCGGGGAGCGCCGGCGGGTGGTCCGGCTGCCGGTGCGCTTGAGAGCAAGGGTCGTGGAGGCCAAGGGGGTTCACCGGTCCGTACGGTTGCGCCGGGCGGCGATCGCCGCGTTGGTCAGGGCCAGCAGCACGATCAGCAGGAACATCACCCAGGCCACGGCGGCGGCCCGGCCGAGGTGGAAGAAGGTCCAGCCCTGCTCGTAGAGGTAGAGCCCGAGGGTCTGGTACTGGTGCGAGATGCCGCCGCCGGAGTTCCCCTCGTAGAGCAGCGGCTCGCCGAACAGCTGGGTGGCGCCGATGGTGGAGACCACCACGGTGAAGACGATGGTCGGCCGCAGACCGGGCACGGTGATGTGCCGGAACTGCTGCCAGCGGGAGGCGCCGTCCACCGCCGCGGACTCGTAGAGCTCGTTCGGGATGGACTGCATGCCGGCCAGGTAGATCAGCGCGTTGTAGCCCGTCCAGCGCCAGGTGACGATCGCCGAGACGCCGAACTGCGAGGCCCAGGTGGAGGCCTGCCAGTCCACCGGGCTCAACCCCACCGACTGGAGCGCCCAGTTGATCAGCCCGTAGTCCCGTCCGAAGAGCTGGGCGAAGACCAGGGTGGCGGCGGCCACCGAGGTGGCGTAGGGCATCAGCATCGCGACCCGGAAGAAGGTGCGGCCGCGCAGCCGGTAGTTGAGCAGGTGCGCCAGCCCGAGCGCCATCAGCAGCTGCGGGACGGTGGAGAGCACGCCGATGGTGAAAGTGTTGCCGAGCGCGTTCCAGAAGAACGGGTCCTCGAACAGCCGGGTGTAGTTCTGGAATCCCAGCCAGTCCATCCGGTCCGAGGTCTGCAGCTCGACCCGGTGCAGCGAGACGTACGCGGTGTACAGCAGCGGGAAGAGGCCGAAGGCCGCGAACAGGACGAAGAACGGGGCGAGGAAGCCGTACGGGGCCAGCCGCCCGGCGAGCCGGCCCGGGGCGGGCCGAGCGGTGGGGCGGGAGGCGGTGAGCGTGGCCATGGGGGTCCTTTCCCCGGCCGGGGCCGCCGTGCGCGGCTGCCCCGGCCCGGGATGGTGGGTCGTCAGTTGCCGGAGGCCTTCTTGACGTTGTCGAGGGCGTGCTGCCAGGCGGTGGCCGGGGCGGTGCCGGTGCGCTCCACCTCGCCGAGCGCGTCGGTGAAGGCCTTGGTGACCACGCCGTCCTGGGCGCCGAGCACCTGGGCGGGCATGTTGGCGGCCGACTCGCTGAAGATCTCGCCGATCGGGGCGTCGTTGAAGTACGGGTCCTTGACCGACTTGATCGTCGCCTGGGCGGCGGTGGAGGACGGGAAGGAGCCCTGCTTGGCGAAGAGCGTGGCCTGCTGCTCCGGGGCGTTGAGCCACTTGACCAGCTCGGCCGCCTCCTTGGGGTGCTTGGCGGTCTTCGGGATCGCCAGGTAGGCGCCGCCCCAGTTGCCGGTCTTGCCCGGGCCGGGGGCGATGTCCCACTTGCCGGAGAAGGAGGTGCCGGCCTGCCCCTTGATGTAGCCGATCATCCAGGCCGGGCAGCTGAGGGTGGCGAACTTGCCGGTGGAGAAGGCCTTGTTCCACTCCGGGGTCCACTGCGGGAGCTTGGCCGAGAGGCCGTCCGCGACCAGCTTGGAGGCGTCCGCCCAGGCGGTCCGCACAGCCGGGTTGGTGTCGTGCACCGGCTTGCCGGACTCGTCGGCGTAGCGCACCTTCTGCTGGCCGACCTCGGCGGTGAACATCCCCGCGGCGCTGTCGGTCCAGGCGTTGCCGGGCTTGGCCTTGGCCACGTACTCCTTGCCGAGCTCCAGGTAGCCGGCCCAGGTCGACCACTTGGCGGCCAGCTCGGTGCGGTCGGTCGGCAGGCCGGCCTCCTTGAACAGGTCGGTGCGGAAGCAGACCGCCTCCGGGCCGATGTCGGTGCCCGCGGCCAGCACCTTGCCGTCGGCGGTCTTCACCGCGGCGCCCTTCCACGGGACCAGGCCGTCGTTGACCTCGGCCGCGCCCAGCGAGCGCAGGTCCTGGAACTTGTCGGCCTGCTTCTGCATCACGCTGGCGATCCGGCCGACCTCCAGGCCCTGCACGTCGGCCAGGCCGCCGCCCCCGGCCAGCTTGGTCTGCAGCGCCTGCCAGTACTGGGCCTCGTCCTGGGTGTCGCTCTGCTTCACGGTGATGTTCGGGTGCAGCTTCATGTACTCGTCGTAGAGCCCGGCCTCCTTGAACCCGAAGGTGCCGAACAGGTCGACGGTCAGCGTGACCTTGCCGTCGCCGCCGTCGGCCGAGCCGGTGGAGCCGGAGCCGCAGGCGGTCAGCAGCAGGGCGGCGGCGAGGGCGGCGCTGCCGAGGGTGGCGGCTCTGAACGGGCGCATGGGGGGTGCCTCCTGGTCGAGTTCTGAGAGCGCTCTCAAGTGCTGGGAGGAGCGTGCCGGGCGGTGTCCCGGGCCGTCAAGGGGTCGAAACCTGAACGTGATCTGGGGTGTTGGGCGAGTTGTGGTTTTACGCCTCGAAGTCAGGAAGGTTTCGCGCGAGCCGTTGACACCCCTCCGGAGCCGCCCCTACCGTCCGGGATCGAGAGCTTTCTGAGAGCGCTCTCACCTTCCCCCACTCCCACCCGAGGTGACTCATCGTGAAGCCGCCCCGTCCTTCAAGCCTTGGTGCCACCGGCCGCAGGAGGGCCGGGCGCCGCCCCGCCGCCGTCCTGACCGCCCTGGCCCTGGCCGCCGCCGCGCTCACCGCGACCGTCGGCGCGCCCACCGCCTCCGCCGCCACCGTCAAGGTCGGCCTCGGCGGGTACACCGACACCCGCCCGGCCGGCACCGTCGGCCCGAGCAACTCCGCCGGGGCACCGGTGACGCCCAAGGTCACCGCCCGGATGGCCGGCAAGGCCGTGCCCACCAACGACTGGTGGTCCTCGCTGGTCTTCCAGCGCTACGCGGGCACCCCGTACTCCGAGAACATGTACGCCCACCCGTTCACCTTCAAGGCCGTCAACTCCGGCCTGGAGGTGGGCTACCCGACCTCGCCCACCGTCACCTCCGACGGCCGCCAGTACGACTTCACCCACACCCGGGACCTCACCCTCGGCGTGGCCGGGCTCAACTCGCCGGACACCAAGGTGGACGGCTGGTCCGACTGGACCGTCACCCCCGCCTGGTCCGACGCCGGGCACAGCTTCGCCGCCACCATCGGCCACGGCCTGCCCTACGTCTACGCCCGGGCCACCGGCGGCGCCGCCCAGATCAGCGCAGCCGGCACCCCGACGGTCTTCGCCAACCAGGGCAACGTCCTCGGCATCACCGTGGCCGGCCACCACTACGGCCTGTTCGCCCCCACCGGCACCAGCTGGAACGTCAACGGCCCCACCCTGACGGCCGCGCTCGGCGCCAAGGACTACTACTCGGTGGCCGTCCTGCCCTCGCCCGGCGACCTGGCGCTCTACCGCACCTACGCGTACAGCTTCGTCACCGACACCAAGGTCTCCTGGGCCTACAACGGCGGTGCGCTGACCACGAGTTACACCGCCACCACGACCCCCGTCGAGGGCAGCCAGACCGGCACCCTGCTGGCCCTCTACCGCCACCAGTGGCTGGCCACCTCCGACCAACTCGCCGCGCTGGGCTACACCTCCCCGCGCGGCCAGATGAAGGTCCGTCAGGGCAGCGGCTTCACCACCGTGATGAAGGCCGACGCCATCCTGCCCTCGCTGCCCGACGTCGGCGGCGCCGACCGTGCCTCGCTCGGCGCGCTGGTCCGCGAGGCGGCCGACGCGGCGGACCCGTTCAGTGGTGCCACGGACACCTACTGGACCGGCAAGGCCCTTGGCCGCCTGGCCCAACTGGTGCCGATCGCCGACCAGTTGGGTGACGCCGCGAGCAGGGACAAGCTGCTCGGGCTGATGAAGGGCCGGCTCCAGCAGTGGTTCGCCGGGACCGGCTCCACCGTCTTCGCCTACGACGACGTCTGGAAGACCCTGATCGGCTACCCCGCCTCCTACGGCACCGACGGCGAGCTCAACGACCACCACTTCCACTACGGCTACTACATCCAGGCGGCCGCCACCGTGGCCCGCTACGACGCGGCCTGGGCCGCGGACTCCGCCTGGGGCGGCATGGTCAAGCTGCTCGCCAAGGACGCCGCCAACGCGGACCGGGCCGACGCCCGCTTCCCCTGGCTGCGCAGCTTCGACCCGTACGCGGGCATGGGCTGGGCCTCCGGCCACGCCGGGTTCGCGGCGGGCAACAACGAGGAGTCCTCCTCGGAGTCGCTCAACTTCAGCGCCGGGCTGATCCTCTACGGCTCCGCCACCGGTGACACCGCGCTGCGCGACCTCGGCATCTACCTCTACACCACCGAGTCGCGGGCCGTGGAGCAGTACTGGTTCAACGCCGACCAGGCCGTCTTCCCGTCCTCCTTCGGCCACCAGACGGTGGGCATGGTGTGGGGCAGCGGCGCCGCGTACTCCACCTGGTGGACCGCCAGCCCCGGCATGATCCACGGCATCAACTACCTGCCCATCACCGGTGGTTCGCTCTACCTGGCGCGCCGGCAGGACGACGTCCTGGCCAACCTGGCCGAGCACCGGGCCAACAACGGTGGTGTGCTGACCGACTGGCGGGACCTGGCCTGGGAGTTCCAGGCGCTCGCCGACCCGGCCGGGGCGAAGGCCAACTGGCAGGCGGGCAAGGACGCGTACACCCCCGAGGAGGGCGAGTCCAAGGCCCACGTCCAGCACTGGATCGGCAACCTCGCGGTGCTCGGCACCCTCGACCCGGCGGTCACCGCCGACCTGCCGACGGCGGCGGTCTTCGTCAACGGCTCCACCCGGACGCACGTCGCGCACAACTTCTCGACGGCGGCGCGGACGGTCCGCTTCTCGGACGGGGCGGTGCTGACCGTTCCGGCGCGGTCGACCGCGAGCGAGCGGGGCAGCTTCCAGGACGGCGGCTCGGGCGGGGTCACGCCCTCGCCCTCGCCTTCGCCTTCGCCCTCGCCTTCTCCGACGCCTTCGCCCACCGCTTCGCCGTCGGTGCCGCCGGTCGGCGGGAACACCTTCTACCTCCAGCCCGGCGGCAAGCTGACCACCGCGTACGGCGCCGGGGCCTCCTCCGACACCGTCGCCTCGGCGGGCGGCGGCAACCACGACGGCACGCCGTACCAGCCCGCCGTCTACGAGGTGCGCAACGTCAACGCGACCCTGCGGGCGGGCGCCGCGACGGAGTTCGACCTCTACCTGGACGCCGGCTCCGCCGTCGGCCTCGGCCAGCAGCTGCGGATCTCCTACGACCTGACGGGTGACGGCAGCTTCGACCGGACCGAGACCTACCGGTACTTCGCCACCGACCCGGTGACCGGCTGGGAGCGCTACTCGGCCACCGCCGGGCTGGCGGCCTCCACCGGCGCGCTCGGCAACCTGAGCAACGGCACCGTCCGGATCGAGGTCTGGTCGGCGATCGGCAACGCCGCGACGGCCCTGCGGGTGGGGGCCACCCAGGCGCAGGGCAGCGCCTCGGTGCTCCGCCTGCCGTTCGGCTGACGGAACGGCAGGTCGTCAGCGGTGCGGGCTCCCGCGGTGGGTGATGACCACCGCGGGAGCCCGCGCGGCGCCCGGGGAAGGGCAATAAGACTGTCCTATCATCGGCCGGTGACTCTCGATGCGGCCTTGGCCGATTTCATCGCCCGGGGCGGCCCCGAGGAGCAGGTCCCCCAGGTGCTCGGTGCCGTCATCGACCAGGGGCTCTACGTCCCGGTCCGGGGTGACGGGGGCCCGTTGCTGGTCCAGCGGGCCGGGGACGGCGTGCCCGCGCTGCCCGGCTTCACCGCGGAGCCCGACTGCGCCACCCACCTCCCGCACGCGGCCGGCACCGTCTACTGCGACGCGCTCCGGCTGCTGGAGCTGATCCGCGAGTACGGCGCGGCGCGGCTGGTGCTCTTCGGCCCGGACGGCGCGACCGTGCTGCTGCCGGTGGAGTCGCTCTTCGAGGCGATGGCCGAACGCGGCGTCAGGGGAGCGGGGCAGCGGCTCGGGCTGACCCGCTCCACCCACCCGCTCGCCGTGGCGCTGCGGGAGGCGGCGGTCGCCAGGGTGCGCGACTTCCCGGAGATCCACCGGGTCTGGATCTCGCACGCGCGCTGGCTCGACACCGGCGCCGAACACCTGCTGGTGCACCTGGCGGTGGACGCCGACCCGCCCGGCGACGCGGGCCACCCGTTCATGCAGGCGCTGCTCACCGAGGAGCTGGTGATCGGCGACGGGGACCCGATGGTCTCCGCCCTGGCCCTCAACCGCACCACCCACGCGGACCAGATCGCCGAACTGGACCGGATGGGCCTGGACACCGTCCGGGTGGACCACGCCACCGGCCGGGTGGAGGTGACTCCCCGGGAGTAGGCTGCGCGGGTACGTCCGGTGGGAACCGAGCTGGTGTCAGGAGGCCGTCGTGCCACAGGAGTTCGCGGAACTGTCCGCCCCGCTGCTGTCCGCCCCGCGTCTGTCCACCCCGGAGCTGGCCGACGCGGCGGTGCGGCTCGGTCTGCCGGTACGGGTGGCGCCGCCCGGGATCGCGGCGGTCACCCCCGGGCAGCGGGTCGTCGGCA